>NZ_NASN01000005.1:0-96534 GCF_002142015.1 Gilliamella sp. A7 | reverse complement strand
TCATTGTTTTTCTGCGAGTCTATTTTTCTTTTTATGTGATAAAAAATGCTTTTTTTTAGTGATTAAGTATTGAATAAATATGTTTAAATTACATTTTTGTCATTTTTTGTTAATGTGTTAATATTTCATTAACAAAATTTGTTTTTCGTGTAAATTTGGATTTTTTTGCTGAAATCCAAATAAAAACGTTGACTAAAGAGAAAAAAAATGGATAATAAGCAGCGTAAGGATTTTTCATTGTTTTCTTTCCTTATATTCCTTATATTTCATGTTGGCCTGCATAATTTTTATGCAGGTCTTTTTTTATTTAAAATTAACTTGTCATGAAATCCTTGTTTAAAAAGAGTATAATTAATTCCATTATTTAAAATCTATTTGCGCAGTAAAAAAGTCCAAATAGAGATATGTCTTTAAAAGAGGTTTTAATTATGTCATTTAGCATCCCACACCTTTTGGTCTTTTTAGCTGTAGTTGTGTTAATTTTTGGAACCCAAAAATTACGCAATTTGGGTTCTGATCTTGGCTCTGCATTAAAAGGTTTCAAAAAAGCAATGAATGATGATGAAATTGAAACCAAAAATGATAATAAACTTGATAAGCAATAAAAAATATTGATATGAAAACGCAATTCGATGTCGCCATTGTTGGTGGTGGATTAGTTGGTTTGGCTACTGCATGTGCATTAAGCAGATACGATTTGAAGGTAGCTATAATTGATTCTAAAGTTAATGAGTGGCAAGATTTTAACGTCGAAGAAATAGGCATAAGAGCGTCGGCGATAAATGGTGCCAGTCAGAGATATTTTTCTCAAATTGGTATTTGGCATGATCTATGTGTTAGCAATCGTGTACATGCTTTTAGTGAAATAGGTGTTTGGGAAAAGAATGGTTTAGCTCACCTTTCAGCTCATGCTAAAGATTACGGTTATGAAAACCTTGGCTATATTATTGAAAACAATCTTATCGCTTACCATTTGTATCAACTTGCGCTAGCAACAAATAATATTGTTATTTTCAATCAGGTAGCTATAGATAATAATTATACTGATGATTATGCGTTTTTAACCTTAGCAGATAATACGACGTTACAAGCCAAATTGATTATTGGTGCTGATGGTGCTCATTCTTGGTTACGTAGACATGAAAAAATTTCAGTATTTGAGCGTAATTACCTTCATCATGCGGTGATTACTACCGTCGAAACACAATATCCTCACCAAGCATGCGCCAGACAGATTTTTTACCCGAATGGTATTGTTGCATTTTTACCGCTTTGGCAAGCTAACAAAAGTTGTTTGGTATGGTCGACTAAACCTGCCCAAGCAGAAATTTTAACGTCGCTGACAGAATCTGATTTTTGCCACGAATTGTTCAAATTAGCAGGTGATAAAGTAGGACAATGTCATTTAGTTAACCCAAGAATGGTCTTTCCATTAAAAGCTCGCTTTGCTAAAAAATTTATTAAGCACCGATTAGCTTTAATTGGTGATGCTGCTCATACTATTCACCCATTAGCTGGACAAGGCGTTAATTTAGGTTTTCAAGATTCTGCATTGTTGGTAGCGACTATCAAAAAGCTTATTGATGAGCAAAAAGATATTGGTTTAGTGGAAAATTTAAAATCATTCCAATTTACTCGTCGTAAAGATGCATTAGTGATGCTAACAGCTATGCGAACGATCCAAGATATGTTTAATGGCGATAATGCCTTTAAAAAGATGGTTAGAACGGTTGGTATGAATGCTATTGACAACTTTTCACCAATAAAGAAACAGTTGATCAAATACGCCATGCAAATTTAATCTATTACTCATCCTGTATTTGTGAACACAGGATGAGTTGCTATTATTTGAAAGATATTTGATAAGAAGTTGGTATAAATGGTGACGATGGAATTCGTAACGGCCAATAAGGATCTTTCAATAAACCTCGACCAATTCCAACTAAATCAGCATCTCGAGTGCTTAACACATAATCGGCAACATAAGGATCTTCAAGCATACCAACAGTGATAATCGGTAAATCGGTAACCTGTCTAATTGCTCGGGCTAGATAAACTTGGTAACCAGCATGGAAATCAGGGGTATGTTTGGGATCTAGTTTTCCATCTCCACCACCACTAACATCTAAAACATCGGCACCAGCTTGGGCTAATCGTTTGGCAATTTGGCAGCCATAATCAATATTATAACCGTTAGCACCGTATTCTTTAGCCGAAAAGCGCACAATTAGTGGCATATCTTTTGGCATAACTGATTTTGCAGCTTTAATAACTTGTTCAGCGAATAATAATTTGTCCTGACCATATTCATCGGTTCTTAAATTCGTTTTTGGTGAACTAAATTGATGGATTAAATAACCATGTGCGCCATGGATTTCAATGGCATCAAAACCGGCTTCCACGGCACGTTTGGTTGATTGTTTAAATTTTTCGATGATATCGATAATTTCATCTTTGGTTAATTCTCTTGGCATTTGGTATTGCCATTCCGGATTAGCTTCGACATTGCCATCATATAGGGTTGCTGAACATGAAACCACATCAGACTCACCTAAAGCTTTACGACCAGCATGGGCAATTTGAATAGCAATTTTGCCATTTTGTGCATGAACAGCATCGACGATACGTTTCAGCTGATCGCGTTGTTTATCATTCCATAATCCCAAACAGTTAGGTGTAATTCGCCCATTAGGCGCTACATTGGTCATTTCTAAAATAATTAAGCCGACACCACCAATCGCCCTAGAAACATAATGAACAAAGTGCCAATCATTAGCTAACCCATCTTTTGCTTGATATTGACACATTGGTGGCATAACGATGCGATTTTTGAGTGATAAACTTTTTACTTTAAATGGAGTATTAAGATAAGATATTTTTGCCATAAGTAACTCCTGTTTTGGTAATGATTCAAATATTAACTATTTATATTAGCAGATAAATAATTTATGGTGTTTGATACCTGAAATTTAAATGAAATAATCGCTAAAAAACCCCGTTCCTCAAAATTTTTAGTTTAATTTAGCCTTATGTTTAGGATTGTGAACGGTTCTAAGATAATAGATCCAACAAAGTATGCCCAAAAATCCTAAAACGGTTCCGGAAATAATTATCGCTATCCAACCATAGTTGCTATACAAGTAAGTAGAAGCAATAGAGCCTAACATACCACCGATAAAATAACTGACCATGTAACCAGTATTCATACGGCTACGTGCTTCTGGACGAATTTGATAAATAGCATTCATATTGGATACATGGGTAACTTGCACCGCAAAATCTAATAAGATTACACCAAAAATTAGGGCCACGAGAGAATACTTGGCAATAGAAAGCGGTAGCCAAGCAGCAAGTAATAATGTCAAACCAATGGAAGTGGCTAACCAGCCTTTTCCTTGATCTGATAATTTGCCTACGATGGGTGAACCTAATGCGCCTGCTGCGCCAGCCAAACCGAACAGACCAATAATAAAATCAGAATAATGATAAGGAGCATCACTTAATAAGAAGGCCAGCGGTGTCCATAATAATGAAAATACAGCAAAGGAAATAATTGCTAACAATGACCTGATGCGTAAAACAGCTTCTTGTTTGTACAATGAACCAATTGACAATAACAGTTGGAAATAGTTAATGTCGACACTGTTTTTATAAGTTGGTAATGATAACCAAAGTAATAAAGTGACTAAGGTCATAATTGACGAGGCAATCCAATAAACATAATGCCAATCGGTTATCGATGAAACAAAACCCGCAAATGTTCTACCTAGTAGAATACCTAGCAACATACCGCTCATTAGTGTGCCGACAATTTTACCTCGATGTTCGGGACGTGATAGCGTTGCAGCAAAAGGAATGAGTACTTGGGCAACAGTCGAAAATAGGCCTGTCATTGCAGTACCTAATACCAAAATCCATAAATTCTTTGATATCGCACTAATTATTAGTCCACAAATTGATAATATCATTAATGTAAGTATTAGCTTTTTACGTTCAATTTTATCTCCGAGTGGGGTAATAAATAGTAAACCGACCGCATAACTAAATTGAGCGGCCATAATGATTAAACCTGCATGTTTAACTGCAATATGTAAATCATCAGTTATTGAATATAATAGCGGTTGTGCATAATAATTACTGGCAACTGTAATGCCAATGGCAAAAGCCATTAAAAAAACTAACCGCGCAGATAGCCCTTGGGCTTGTTTGCTACTCATAGTAAAAAGATAAGAAAATAAATAATGACTAATTATATATCAAAAGTTTATTAGATACTGTTAAATAGTAGTGTTTAAGCTAATTGATTCAATAAATTATAAACAGGCGTAGCTAAACCAATTTTGGTATTCTCCGAGTTAAGTTTATACCAATAACCATTTGAATCTTCCAAACACTTAGTGTTATTTTTTATCTCACAGTAAATTGGGATAATATCTAAGTGAAAATGGCTAAACGTATGACGAAAGGCTATTAACTGTTTAGGTTTGCTGGTTTCAATACCATGCTTTTCCAGCCAGTCAGTTAATGTTTGCTCGCTTGAGAATTGTGGTAAGCAATATAAACCGCCCCAAATTCCAGCCGGAGGTCTTTTTTCCAGCCAAATAGCTTTATTATGTTCAAGCATTAGAAAATAGGCCATTTTTTCAGGTATAGTTTTTTTAGGTTTCTTGGTTGGATACTGTTGCCAACTGTCACTTTGATAAGCAAGGCATGAGTAGTTTAATGGGCACAAATTGCATTTTGGTTTCGAACGTGTACAGACCATTGCGCCAATATCCATCATTGCTTGATTAAATTTTGCAACGTTATGTTTAGGTGTCACTTGTTCACTTAATTGCCAAAGTTGATTCTCAACAATTTTATTCCCAGGCCAACCTTCTATTGCAAAAGATCGGGTTAAAACTCGTTTTACATTGCCATCAAGTATGGGGTAATGTTGATTTTGTGATAGAGATAAAATGGCACCAGCGGTTGAACGCCCAACTCCCGGCAAGGCAATCACATCCTCAAATTTAGTTGGAAATTTACCATCAAAATTCTCAGCGATAACCTGTGCTGCTTTATATAAATTACGTGCCCTAGCATAATAACCTAGCCCCGTCCAAAGATGTAATATGTCGTCAATTGGCGCTTTAGCTAAATCAGTAATTTTAGGAAATTGTGCAATAAAACGCTTAAAGTATGGAATAACCGTTGCTACCTGTGTCTGTTGTAACATGACTTCGGATAACCAAACATGATAGGGGCTTTTTTCAATTTGCCATGGTAGTGATTTTCTGCCGTACTGTTCATACCAATCAAGTACGGCATTTGCAAAACTTTTTGTCATGCTAGTCATTACATAATAGCGGTAATTGAATCACTAGGATAACAGCCAAGTACTTTGGTATATAAAGTGATTGTAGCTAATTCTTTAAGCGCGATTTGCATTTCATAATCATGAACATTACCTTGTAGATCAATATAAAACATCTCTTCCCATGGTGTACCATGGATAGGTCGTGATTCAAGTTTTGTCATAACAATATTATGATTACGTAAAACGGATAGGGCATCAACTAGAGCACCTGCTTGTTGACCAGTTTTCATTAAGATCGTGGTTTTAGCTGGAATTTGTTCGGAAACTTCGATTGGATCGCGCGCTAAAACAATAAAACGGGTAATATTTTCTTTTTGATTAGCAAAATTGTGCTCAAGAACCTGTAAACCGTATAATTCACCTCCGTCTTTGTTACCCATAGCAGCAATATTAGGTTGATTTAATTTAGCAACCGTTTCCATTGCTGATGAAGTGCTATCACAATAAACGATTTTCCAATGTGGATAATTTTCTAGGAAATTACTGCATTGTTGGAAAGGTTGCGGGTGGCTATAAATGGTATCTATTTGCTCAAGTTTAGCACTAGGAATGGCTAAAACGCAGTGATCAATTGGTAATGATAGTTCACCAATAATATGTAAATTGGTTTTTTGTAACAAATCATAAACTTCATTGATAGAGCCGGAACTAGAATTCTCTATCGGCAAAATTCCATAATCAACAACTTTTGATTCGATCTTTTCAAACACATCTTTAAACGTACTGCAGCTTGATTCAGTTAACTGATCAAAGTGAGTACTCGCATAACGGCGGGCAGCTGAATGTGAATATGACCCTTTGGGTCCTAAAAAGGCAATATTTGCTGAGGAAATAGCCCCTTGATTCAATTTTTCTTGTAAAAGTTTCTGTTGTAGTAGTACTGAATCTTCAATAATAATTTGATACAGGCGCTTAATTAAAAGATCATCAAGATTGTATTGTTTACCTTGTTCAATTAGTGCCTTAATGAGTGAGCGTTCACGAGCTAAATCACGCAAAGGTATGTTAGCTGCTATTTTTGTTTGAATAACTTCGGTTGAAACTTGACGTCTTTCAGCAAGGATTTCAATTAATTTTTGATCGAGTTGGTTAATTTTTTCGCGTAAAGGCAATAAAGGATTGGTAGTCATATTCATTAATATAATAAAAAATAGATGGACAATATTATAGCAAGCTAAAAAATAAAGGCACTATTAAAGTGCCTTTTTATTACTTTTGAATTATTAATTAATATTCTTCTTCAACTACTGCATTTTTAATGCTGTCAAATGCACGGCGAGACTCACCTTTATGTTGGATTTTATTTAGCTGTTTTTCAAGTTTAGCAACTAAATCATTAATTGCCGCATACATATCTGAGTGTTTAGCGGAAGCAACTAGTGGTGAACCTTTGGTTGCAATTGTCGCATCAATAATAAATCCATCAGGTTCTTTAGATAAAATAAAGTGAGGGTTAATTAACAGTGCTCTCCATTTATCTAATTTCGAAAACTTATCTTCTAGATAGCTACGAATTGCAGGGGTAATATCCATTTGTTTACTGGTAATACTTAAAGTCATAATTGACCTCCACTATGTTTACTTACAAATTGAGCTAATATAATTATTCTATTGATTACATTGACAAATTTTTTGCAATTCGTCAATAGGTTATTTCAATTTGATTAAATTTTTTGTGAACTTTGTCTAAAATAATGAATCTCTAGTTACGATTAACCTTTGTGAAACTGCTTTTAAACTAATTTTTATTATATACTGTAGTTTATTTGTGTTAATTTGAAGTATAAGTTGTGTTATTTAATGAGGAATATGTGAATTATTTAAATAATGTTAAGATTGTTTTAGTTGAAACTTCCCATACTGGTAATATGGGTTCTGCAGCTCGTGCAATGAAAACCATGGGATTAACTAATCTCTGTTTGGTTAATCCGATAATAAAGCCAGACTCTCAGTCTATTTCACTAGCAGCTGGCGCCAGTGATATTATCAAACAGGCACAAATATTTTCCTCTTTAGAACAAGCTGTTGCCGATTGTTCTTTAGTTATTGGTACTAGTGCTCGGCCTCGAAGCCTACAATGGCCAAATTTAACACCAAAAGAGTGTGGGGATAAAATAATTGCCGAAGCTTCTCATCATGCTCAAGTGGCTTTAGTTTTTGGTCGTGAACGGGTCGGGTTAACTAACGATGAATTACAAAAATGCCACTTCCATGTCGGTATTCCCGCTAATTCTGACTATAGCTCTTTAAATTTAGCCATGTCAGTACAAGTTCTTTGTTACGAAATCAGGATGTCGATGTTGTCTGCTCAAGACTCATTATCACACTTAGCTGATCAGAATATAAATGACACACAATATCCTAAAGATGAAGATATTGAACGATTTTATCAGCATTTAGAGCAAACCTTATTACAAACAGGTTTTATTAATCCTAATCATCCGGGACAAATTATGGGGCGTTTACGAAGATTATTTACTCGTGCCCGTATTGAACAACAAGAACTGAATATATTAAGGGGAATTTTAACCTCAATAGATAAAAAATAGTTAATCTATCCCCTAGTAATTTTTTATTAAATCTAGGGGATTTTAGGTTTATTGTATTAACTTTTTTTACGCCAAGTTGTGCCGTTAGCACTGTCTTCTAAAATAATATTCATTTGATTGAGTTTATCTCGTGCCTCATCAGCTAAAGCCCAATTTTTACTAACACGAGCATCATTACGTTGTTTAATTAATGCTTCAATGAGCTGTGTTTCACTATCATCTTGATTACTACCTTGTAAAAATTTAACAGGATCTTGTTCAAGTAAACCAAGTACAGAAGATAAATAGCGTAACTCAGCAGCAAGTTCATTGGCTAGTTGCATATCATTTTCTGCTTTAGCTTTATTTATCTCTCGAGCTAAGTCAAATAAGGTTGAATATGCTTCTGGGGTATTGAAATCATCATTCATTGCCTGGCAAAATTGTCGATAATAATCACTATCAGGTGTGTTATGAGGATAATTAGCATCCGTATCTCGTAAAGCAGTATAAAGTCTTTCTAAAGCAGTTCTAGCTTGCTTTAAATTTTCTTCACTATAGTTAAGTTGGCTACGATAATGACCAGATAATAAAAAGTAACGCACCGTCTCTGCATCATAATGCTCTAACACATCACGAATGGTGAAAAAATTATTAAGTGATTTAGACATTTTTTCTTGGTCAATCATCACCATACCTGAATGCATCCAGTAATTTACATATTGACCATTATGGGCACAGGTTGATTGGGCGATTTCATTTTCATGATGTGGGAACATCAAGTCAGATCCGCCACCATGGATATCAAAATGATTGCCTAACTGATGACTATTCATAGCCGAGCATTCAATATGCCAACCTGGTCGGCCTTTACCCCATGGAGAATCCCAACTTGGTTCGTTAGGTTTTGACATTTTCCAAAGAACAAAATCCATTGGATTGCGTTTTACATCAACGACATCAACGCGAGCACCTGCTTGTAACTGTTCTAAATTTTGACGAGATAAAATGCCGTAGTTAGGATCACTGTCGACAGAAAACATGACATCACCATTATCAGCGATATAAGCGTGCTCTTTTTTGATTAACTCTTCTACAAGCTCAATAATTTGCGACATATGACGAGTTGCACGAGGCTCTACATCAGGTCGTTTTATATTTAGTGCGTCAAAATCGGCATACATCTCTTTTAACATGCGATCCGTTAATTCATCACAGGTTTCGCCATTTTCAAGCGCACGTTTAATGATTTTATCATCGACATCGGTAATATTACGAACGTAAGTCAGATCGTAACCTAAAAAACGTAAATAGCGAGTAACGACATCAAATGCGACAAAAGTACGACCATGGCCAATATGGCAAAGATCATAAATGGTAACGCCACAGACATATAGTCCAACTTTATTAGCTGTAATAGGCTGAAATATCTCTTTTTCTCGAGTTAGTGTATTAAAGATTTTTAACATTATAAATTACTGCTCATATCAGATTGTGATTAATCGTTAATATAACAAAAATCAGAGTATGGCGGAATGACTTTTGCTAATCTTAAAGATTAAAAGCAGTACAAATAGTGATTGCATTAAAATTGTTTATGGTTTAATCAGTGCAGCTTAAAATTGTTAGAAGAAGATTTGATTGAATTTGATATAAAATGACGAGTAAATCTACTCGTCATTTTATTAAATAATTTTATTTTATTAACCGATAAATATAAATCAATAAAATAGCGCCAAGAACCGAAATAAATAAACTTGGGAAGTTAAAACCAGTTACGCTACCCCAACCGAAAAATGTACTAATGTAACCACCTACTAATGCACCTGCCACACCAAGTAGAATGGTTTTAAGCACACCAACTTGTCCTAATGGCATAAAAAACTTAGCAATCCATCCAGCAATTAATCCTAGAATAATCCAGCTTAAAATACCCATGATAGTTTCCTTCGTCTAATTAAGTTAAAAGTTACTTTTTGTATAGCTTAAAACATATTGAAGATGAAAATAATCGTTGTGTAAGATATAACTAATTAATAAAACGTAAAATTTACAGCTTTAAAAAAATTGTTATCAAAGAATGAAGAAAAATGATTAATATTTAGATCTGTGTGTAGCGATAGATGTATGTCACAGCATTACCAATAGCATTCCATACAAATATTAAGTGTAGTTTACAATTATTTTTTCAAATATTCTAGAAATTTTTAGTACAGCTTAAGTTAAGATTTATATCATTATTTGCTAGGAGCGATAATATAATCGCTCCCATTAAGTCATTATTCAAAAATAGTTTTGTGTAAAACTTTGATCACATCTTCTGCATCATTACTTCTTGCTAGTAAGCACAGATTATGCGTACTAGCACCATAACAACATAGACGAATAACAAAATCATCTAAAGCACCGAAAACTTCTTTTGCTATACCTTTAGTTGAGGTCAGATTATTACCAATTATAGCAATCAACGCTAAATCTTCTTCAACTTCAACATGGCAAACCGTTGATAACTCATCAAATAACGCTTTAGTTAATAAACTGTTACCATTGGTATTTGTGCCTGTGGTATCAATGGTTAATGCAATGCTGACTTCAGATGTTGTCACTAAATCAACCGAGATATTGTGTTTAGCCAATATAGTAAATACATTCGCTAAAAAGCCTTGTGCATGTAGCATATTTAAACTAGTTAAAGTCAATAATGTTTGTTGGCGACGAAGTGCTAATGCTCTGAACGAAGGTAATGAAGATTTAATACTATGAGAATTATAGACAATAGTTCCTCCGTCTTGTGGTGCTTTGCTTGAGCCAACAAATACCGGAATATTGCTACGCACAGCTGGTACTAGTGTTGCTGGGTGTAAAACTTTAGCGCCAAAAGTGGCCATTTCAGCGGCTTCGGCAAACGAGATTTCATCAATACGTTTTGCACCAGAGGTAATTCGAGGATCGGTGGTATAAATACCGGCAACATCGGTCCAGATATCAATTTGGGTGGCATTTAATGCTTCGCCAAGTAAAGCAGCGGTATAATCGCTTCCACCTCGACCTAAGGTTGTGGTTTTGCCTGAACTTTCACTGCCAATAAATCCTTGAGTAACCACGATAGTTTCTGGATTGAGGGATTTTAAATGTGCACAACAGAGTTGTTTGATTTCATCAATTTTCGGTACCGCTTTACCAAATTTATCATCGGTTCGCATTACTTTACGGACATCAAACCAAATGGCATTTTTTTGTTGATGTTTTAATATCTCAACAAATAGTTTTGATGACATTATTTCACCATGGCTGACTAATTCATCGGTTAATGCTGGTGAAGTCGCTAAACTTGCGGCTTCAGATAATGAAGCAATGTTGGCAATAATTTGGTCAATTTCAGTGCGTAAAGCTTGATTTTCAGGCAGATTTTCTAAAATATTATATTGAATCGATTGAATTTTGGCGATGTGTTTTGCTCTAACATTGGCATCACGGCCTTCAGCTAATGCTACCAGTAAATTGGTTATACCTGCTGAGGCAGATAATACGACGACTTTGACATTAGGATTAGCTAGAACAATATTAGCACTATTGACCATTGCTGGATAATCTGCAACGCTAGTACCACCAAATTTAGCAATTATAAATGATGTTTCCATGGATTCCTCATATTAAAAATTCTTATTTTTAACAGAGATAGAGCGGGCATGTCTTACTACCGTTTAAAAAACACATACCGTGAAGCGCTCCACCTGTTAGGGTGACAACCCAAGGGATTCAGCCCTTGTAGCCGATTCAATTGCTTTCTGGAATAACAATCGAACCTCGGCATTACACCCCCTTAATCATCTCTTTACGGCTCCAGTTCCTAAAATGATCTACCTGAGTAATGCGCCTCTTCTTTTTTTTGTAATATTGGTTACAAAATCAGTGTTATATAGGATTAACGATTTAACCAATTGTGTCAATAGCTTAAATATTAAAAAAAATTATTGGTCTGGCTTAAAATAAATTCTTTTTTATAAGCTTCGCTCAAATAATTCAATAATAGTTTGATACAGTTTCTTAACCGAACAATCTTTAGTTGGGGTGCTAAAAATCGTATCATCACCTGCAATAGAGCCTAAAATTCCTTCTGATTTACCAATTGAATCTAACAGTCTGGCAATTAGCTGAGCTGCGCCAGGACTGGTACGGATAACCACCATTGAACTGTTGTAATCAATATCCAATACTAAATTCTTTAGTGGGCTACTGGTGGTTGGTACGCTCATTTCGGCTGGTAAGCAGTAAACCATTTCAGATTTTGCATTGCGAGTTCTTACTGCACCAAATTTGGTTAACATTCTGGATACTTTGGACTGATTTATATTATCAAATCCTTGTTCCTGTAAGGCTTGTACGATACCTATCTGAGAACTAAACTTTTCTTGTAATAACATTTCTTTAAAAGTTTTAGTGAGATCATTTTGTTTCATACTGTTCCTTTAAATTAAATTTATGACCTATTACGCCAGTAATGTTTATTAATCATATTAACTAGTTATCTAAAATTAGCTAATTATCATCTTAAATAACGTCATTATTGGTCATTGAGGTAATGTTGCTATTATCAATCTTACCAGCACTGTTAAAACATTAATTTACATAATTATGCATGATGTTTGCATAAAATTAAAGATTAGATTTGCTAGCATTTTTAGGTCGGAAAGCTTGAACAACATGATTATGGGTTTCGATATAAGGGCCATCTAATAAATCAATACAGTATGGAATACTTGCGAAAATACCTGTTACAATAGTATTTCCTTGTTCATCTTTCACTCCTTCAAGAGTTTCTTTAATTGATTTAGGCCTGCCTGGTAAGTTTAAAATTAAACATTGCTTTCTAATGACACCGACTTGTCTGGATAAAATTGCTGTAGGAACAAAATGCAAACTAATTTGTCGCATTTGTTCACCAAAACCTGGCATTAATCGGTCAGCAATTGCTAAGGTTGCATCTGGTGTAACATCTCTAATTGCTGGCCCCGTACCGCCAGTAGTTAATATTAGATGGCATTGCAACTTATCTACCAATTCGCATAAAGTTTCTTCAATGATTAGCTGTTCATCAGGAATAATACGTTGTTCGGTAATAAATGGTGTTTTTAAGGCTGTCTGTAACCATGATAACAGTGCAGGAATACCTTCATCTTGATAAACACCTTGTGATGCCCTATCCGATACTGAAACCAAACCAATTTTGATCATAACCTGCAATCCTTAATCTTATATTCATCTAATCATTATATTGTTAGCATTAAAAATTGAATTAATCTTAAAATCATAACAATATTGTCGAACGGTCAAACATGATATCATATTATATAAATACAAATTATGGAATTAGGATTCATTTTATGTCATCAACGCCCGCACTAGAGCTCATAGCCCTCCAGAAAAAATATAAAAATGGTGTAGAAGCATTAAAAGGAATTAATTTGACCGTGCAAGCAGGAGACTTTTATGCTTTGCTCGGCCCTAATGGTGCCGGTAAATCAACCACCATTGGTATAATTAGTTCTTTAGTTACCAAAACCTCTGGGCAGGTTAAAATCTTTGGATATGATTTAGACAATGATATTGTTAATGCAAAAAGGCAATTAGGTCTGGTCCCACAAGAGTTCAACTTTAACCAATTTGAAGAAGTCTTACAAATTGTTACCAATCAGGGCGGTTACTATGGCTTGCCACGCAAATTAGCTCTGCAACGAGCAGAAAAATATCTACGTATTTTGGATTTGTGGGATAAACGTCATAGTCGAGCCTGTATGTTATCTGGCGGAATGAAAAGACGGTTGATGATAGCTAGAGCACTTATCCATGAACCCAAATTACTCATTCTTGATGAACCAACCGCAGGGGTTGATATTGAAGTTCGTCGTTCTATGTGGGATTTTCTACGAGAAATTAATCGTCAAGGTATTACCATTATATTAACTACTCACTATTTGGAAGAAGCTGAAATGCTATGTCGCCACATAGGTATTATTCAGCGTGGTGAATTAGTTGCTAATTCATCAATGCGTGATTTGTTAGCTAAAAGTCAGTCTGAAACCATTATTATTGATTATGTTCCGACCGCTACATCTATTTCGCTAGATGGTTATACTTTTACTGATGTTGAATCAGGTATGTTAGAGGTTAAAGTAGATAAACAGCATGGATTAAATCAATTATTTGAACAACTCAATCAACAAAATATTAAAGTGATTAGTGTTCGTAATAAAGCCAATCGACTAGAAGAATTATTTGTAGATTTATTACATAACGATACGAAAGCTAAAGGAGATATTGATGAATAATTTATATTGGATTGCCTTAAAAAGTATTTGGCGTAAAGAAGTTACCCGATTTTTAAGGATTTGGATCCAAACATTGATTCCTCCAGTTATTACTATGTCACTTTATTTTGTTATTTTTGGTAATTTGATTGGTTCTCGAGTTGGAGACATGGGTGGTTTTAGCTATATGGCATTTATTGTCCCCGGTCTAATTATGATGTCGGTAATTACAAACTCTTATACTAACGTTTGTTCTTCATTTTTTAGTGCTAAATTTCAACGTAATATTGAGGAGCTATTAGTGGCACCAGTGCCTACCCATATTATTATTTTGGGATATGTTGGTGGTGGCGTCATGCGTGGCTTGTTAACAGGCGTTTTAGTTACTATTGTGTCGCTATTGTTTGTAAGATACCAAGTTTATTCATGGCCTTTTGTCATTTTTACCTTATTACTAACCTCAATTTTGTTTTCATTAGCAGGGCTATTAAATGCAGTATTTGCCAAGACATTTGATGATATTAGCATTATTCCGACCTTTGTGCTGACTCCGTTAACTTATTTGGGGGGCGTCTTTTATTCAATCACCATGTTACCAACTTTTTGGCAATGGGTTTCTAAACTTAATCCAATTGTTTATATGATTAATGGTTTTCGTTATGGCTTTTTAGGTGTTAGTGATGTGTCATTAATAATTACTTTTTCAATGTTGTTACTGTTTGTCAGTATATTATATCTGTTAGCGTGGAAATTTATTGAAAGTGGCAGAGGGCTTAGAAGTTAATTAAATCAGAATAGCGAATAAAAATAAACCGCCGACCAACGTCGGCGGAAAAGTATTATTTAGCACCGGCAACCGCTTCTTTAGCCATTTCAGTGATTTTAGCAAAGTCACCTTTAGCTATTGCATCGGTAGGGATAAACCAAGTTCCACCAACACATAGAACATTATCAAGTGCGAGATAATCGCGATAGTTTTTCGGATTTACACCGCCGGTTGGGCAAAACTTCATATAACCGCAAGGGCCTGCAAAAGCTTTTAACGCCGCAACACCGCCATTGATTTCTGCGGGGAAGAATTTTAATGCAGTTAAACCATATTCTTGAGCGGTTAATAATTCTGAAATAGTTGCAATTCCGGGAATAACCGGCACTGGACCTTCAACTGCTGCTTTTAAAATTGAATCTGTAATACCTGGTGTAATAATAAACTCAACGCCAGCTTCAGTGACTTGTTTAAGTTGTTCAACAGTGGTTACTGTACCAGCTCCAACAACAGCTTCAGGTACTTCCTTGATAATTTTCTTAATAGCATCAAGTGCACACTCAGTTCTTAATGTCACTTCTAGAACTTTAACTCCCCCAGCAATTAATGCTTTTGCTAATGGAACAGCATCTTCTAAACGTTCAATTACAATAACTGGTACAACAGGGCCTAATGTTAAAATTTCTTCAGCAGTTTTTTTCCAACTCTTCATATGTCTTCCCTATACTTTATTTACTTCTATATAGCAATAAGCCCTCGACAATGTGAGGGCTTATTTTTACTCATAAATACCTAATTTCTTTTCTAAATAATGAATGTTTGTGCCACCTTTCATGAAGCCTTCATCATTCATGATTTCTATATGGAGTTCGATATTGGTTTTTATACCATCAATAACCAGTTCTGCTAATGCATTTTTCATACGAGCAATGGCAACTTCTCGGGTCTCTCCATAAGCGATTAACTTCCCAATCATTGAATCATAATAAGGAGGAACTGCATAACCAGCATAAATATGAGATTCCCAACGAATACCAAATCCACCAGGTGCATGGAAGCGAGTGATTTTACCTGGAGATGGCATAAACGTTTTTGGATCTTCAGCATTTATTCGACATTCAATGGCATGACCTTTAATTTCAATATCGCTTTGCTTGATAGATAAAGGTTGTCCTGCAGCAATAAGAATTTGTTCACGAATCAGATCAACGCCAGTCACCATTTCAGTAACAGGATGTTCTACTTGAATACGGGTATTCATTTCAATGAAATAGAATTCACCATTTTCAAATAAAAATTCAAAAGTCCCTGCACCACGATAACCAATCTCAATACATGCATTTACACAACGTTCACCGATAAATTTACGCATTTTCGGTGTGATGCCGACAGCTGGTGCTTCTTCAACTACTTTTTGATGTCGTCGTTGCATTGAACAGTCACGTTCGCCTAAGTAAACGGCATGACCTTGGCCATCAGATAGCACTTGAATTTCAATATGACGAGGGTTCTCAAGAAATTTTTCCATATAAACCATGTCATTATTAAATGCAGTTTTTGCTTCAAGCTTAGTCATTTTGATTGATTGCTCGAGGTCTTTTTCTTCTCGAACAATACGCATTCCGCGGCCACCACCACCGCCAGATGCTTTAATTATAACTGGATAACCAATTTTCTTAGCAATCTGTTTGTTAGTGTCCATATTGCTACCAAGTGGACCATCAGAACCTGGAACACATGGTACACCAGCTTTTTTCATTGCTTCAATTGCCGATACTTTATCACCCATTAAGCGGATAGTATCTGGTTTTGGACCAATAAATATAAAGCCAGAACGTTCAACTTGTTCAGCAAAGTCTGCATTTTCAGATAAAAAACCATATCCCGGATGAATAGCTGCTGCGCCAGTTACTTCGGCGGCAGAGATTAAAGCAGGGATATTAAGATAACTTTTGGCTGAAGCTGCTGGACCAATGCAAACCGTTTCGTCTGCAAGTAAAACATGTTTTAAATCTTTATCTGCCGAAGAGTGAACAGCGACAGTTTTAATTCCAAGTTCTTTACATGCTCGTAAGATGCGAAGAGCAATTTCTCCGCGGTTAGCAATAAGAATTTTATCAAGCATATTCAATCTCTTAATCGTCTAAGTTAATAAATAATTTCTGATTATTCAATAATGAATAGTGGTTGATCGAATTCAACTGGTTGACCATTTTCAACTAAAATAGCTTTAATAGTCCCTGCTTTTTCTGATTCAATTTGGTTCATCATTTTCATCGCTTCAACAATGCAAAGTACATCACCAACATTTACCGATTGACCGACCTCAACAAATGCTTTTGATTCCGGACTAGGGGTACGATAAAATGTACCAACCATTGGTGATTTTATTGTAGTACCATTAATTTTATTGGTATCTGCGATAACCTCTGCCTCAGCCGTTGGCGCAACCACAACTGGAGCTGGCTGAGGGATTTGAATATTTTGCACTGGCGCAGAATAGTTTGCGGCAGGCATAGATCGACTAATTCGAACTGATTCTTCACCTTCAGAGATTTCAAGTTCCGAAATACCTGACTCTTCTACTAATTCAATTAACTTTTTAATTTTGCGTATATCCATGAATTACACCGTGTTTATTTGATATAAATAACAATTATTTTAATGAATACTTAATATCTTAAAAGTCGCCTTTTAATACGATACTAAGTTTGTAACTCAACATTAACGCGGAAGGATACACTGTAAATCGTAATTTGTCATTATATATCTCCTTTACAAACACTTGTTATACTATTTTCTAGGTATTATTTTAGAATTGCGATACAATAGTAACCCTTAATTTTAATTGAGGCTGGCTGTGGTTTTTATCTGCTAAATAATCTCTTATTTATCGGATAAAATTTAGAAATATATATTCTGTAGATGCCTTAGTTTGCTTCTAAATACTCAAATATATTCAAACAAGATTAATTCTAGGAAGAGTTTTTATTATGTTCAAAAAAGTTCGCGGCTTGTTTTCAAATGATTTATCGATTGATTTAGGTACAGCCAATACCCTTATTTATGTTAAAGGGCAAGGAATTGTACTTAACGAACCTTCAGTTGTTGCCATTCGTCAAGATCGCTCTGGAACACCTAAAAGTGTTGCTGCAGTTGGCCATGCTGCGAAACAGATGCTAGGACGAACACCTGGTAATATTGCAGCGATTAGACCTATGAAAGATGGTGTAATTGCAGACTTTTCCGTAACTGAAAAAATGTTACAGTATTTTATACGACAAGTTCATAGTCATAGTTTTTTAAGACCAAGTCCGCGAGTATTAGTTTGTGTACCAGTAGGAGCTACACAAGTTGAACGTCGGGCTATTCGTGAATCAGCATTAGGTGCTGGCGCACGTGAAGTTTATTTAATTGAAGAACCAATGGCTGCAGCTATTGGTGCTGATTTACCAGTTTCGGCACCGACTGGTTCAATGGTGGTTGATATCGGTGGTGGTACAACTGAAGTTGCCGTTATTTCTCTAAATGGTGTGGTTTATTCTGCATCGGCACGTATTGGTGGTGACCGCTTTGATGAAGCAATTATCAATTATGTTCGTCGTAATTATGGTGCATTAATTGGTGAAGCAACTGCAGAGAAAATTAAGCACTTTATTGGTAGTGCTTATCCTGGTGATGAAGTGCTTGAAATTGAAGTGCGCGGCCGTAATTTAGCCGAAGGTGTGCCACGCAGCTTTACTTTAAATTCAAATGAAATATTAGAAGCATTGCAAGAACCTTTAAGTGGCATTGTCAGCGCGGTTAAAGTAGCACTTGAACAATGCCCACCAGAACTTGCTTCAGATATTTCTGAACATGGTATGGTATTAACTGGCGGTGGGGCATTATTACGTAATATTGATAAATTGTTATCCGCTGAAACAGGTATCCATGTTGCTGTCGCAGAAGATCCACTAACTTGTGTAGCGCGAGGTGGTGGTAAAGCACTTGATATGGTTGATATGCATGGTGGTGATCTCTTTAGTGAAGAATAACGTTAAATAATTACTAATAAGTAACCAACTATTTCATTTTATCCGCCGACATTGTCGGCGGAGTCATATATTAGAATAGTTAGCTACGTAGTATATAACAGGTAAATACTAAACAATGAAATTACTTTTCTCTAAACGTTCGCCTCTGAGTGTACAATTATTTATTGCACTAACACTCGCTCTGACGCTAATTGTATTAGATATTAATTATCGTCCTTTTAAAGAGGTTCGTTATTATTTAGATACCATAATTTCACCACTTTATAATGTTTCAAATGCGCCAAAATCATCATTTGATTCCCTTTATGAAATGTCAAAAACACAAGAAGCATTAATTAATGAAAATAACAAATTGCAAGAAACATTAATGCAACAGAAAAGTGATCTATTACTACTTGAACATTTGAAACATGAAAACGATCGTCTAAGAGGATTATTAGGTTCACCATTAAGACATGATGAACACAAAATGGCCGCTCAAGTTTTATTAGCTGATACTGATCCTTATGTTTATCAAGTTGTGATCAATAAAGGGAAAAATAATGGTGTTTATGTTGGCCAACCAGTCGTAGATGAAAAAGGAATTGTTGGACAAATTTATCAAACAGCTCAATCAACCAGTCGTGCGATATTAGTCTGTGATTATCAACATGCAATCCCAGTACAGGTATTAAGAAACGATATTTCTATGGTAGCAGTTGGTAATGGATGTAGTAATGATTTAACCCTTGATTTTTTACCTAACAATGTTGATATTAAAGTTGGTGATGTCTTAGTCACATCTGGACTTGATGGTCGCTTCCCTGAAGGTTATCCAGTTGCTGTGGTAAGCTCAGTGAAACTTGATATTAGTGATTCAACTCCAATTATTTCTGCTACACCTACAGCGGATTTAAAACGTTTACGTTATCTATTGTTATTATGGGGCGAGCAAGGAGTAAAACATGATGGGGAATAATCGATTTAGTATTTTGATTATCTGGTTAACACTGTTAATAGGTTTATGCGTGCAGATTATCCCATGGTCAGCTAATTATAATATGTTTAAACCGCATTTATTAATGTTAATCATGGCTTATTGGTTAATAGCACTTCCTCATCGCATTGGAATGGGCATGGCTTTTATACTAGGCATAGTCTTGGATCTATTTTCTGGATCTATTCTCGGTATTCATGCGTTTATTTTTTCATGTATGGCTTACTTGTTGCTGTTTAAATTTCAGTTGATTCGTAATTTAGCTCTTTGGCAGCAAGCAATTGTTATCTTTGCTGTATCGCTTTGCTACAATTTTTTGGTATTTTTGTTTCAGATTACTATTTATCGCACCATAACGATTTCGCCTTTAATTTTAATATCTAGTTGTGTTGATGGGCTATTATGGATAGTAATTTATCTATTTTTACGAATAATAAGACGGAACTTTGCTATCAATTAAAAAGGAATCATTATGTCTGTTGAATTATTAATGAATGTTACGCCTTCAGAGACTCGTGTTGCTTATATTGAAGACGGTATTTTACAAGAGATCCATGTTGATCGTGAGTCGCGCCGAGGAATTGTTGGCAATATTTATAAAGGAAAGGTGATTCGTATTTTACCTGGTATGCAGGCTGCTTTTGTGGATATTGGTCTTGAAAAAGCTGCTTTTTTACATGCTTCAGATATTATGCCACATACGGAATGTGTCTCCGATAGTGATCAAGAACAATTTCAAGTTAAAGATATTTCTGAACTGGTTCGCCAAGGTCAAGATTTAATGGTGCAAGTGGTTAAAGATCCTTTAGGTACTAAAGGTGCAAGGTTGACTACTGACATAACTTTACCTTCACGGTATTTAGTTTTAATGCCAGGACCAAATTCGGCTCATGTTGCTACATCGCAACGAATTGAATCTGAAGAAGAGCGAGAACGGCTGAAAAAAATCGTTGAACAGTATGTCTCTGATGAAGGCGGTTTTATTGTTAGAACGGCAGCAGAAGGGGCAAATGCTCATGAGCTTGAACAAGATGCTAATTTTTTAAAACGGCTATGGACAAAAATTCAAGAAAGAATGGCTCGTCCGGTTAGTAAAAATTTGGTATACGGAGAGCTAGCTTTATCGCAACGAGTATTACGAGACTTTGTTGGTGATCCAATTGAGCGTATATTAGTTGACTCGAAATTAACTTATGATTTGTTAGTTGAGTTTACTCAGGAATTTATGCCTGAAGTAACAAACAAACTAACCCATTATCGAGGCAATATTCCAATTTTCGATCTTTATGATATTGAAAATGAAATTCAAAGAGCGCTAGATAGAAAAGTCAAATTAAAATCCGGCGGTTATTTGATTATCGATCAAACCGAAGCCATGACTACCATTGATATTAATACCGGTGCATTTGTTGGTCATCGTAATTTAGAAGAAACTATTTTCAATACCAATATTGAAGCAACGATTGCAATTGCTCGCCAGTTAAGATTACGTAATTTAGGTGGCATTATTATTATCGATTTTATCGATATGCAAGAAAATATTCATCGTGAACGGGTATTACAATCGCTGCAAGATTTTTTAGCTAAGGATCGAGCTCGAACATCTGTCAATACTTTCTCCGGTTTAGGATTAGTCGAAATGACACGTAAGCGTACGCGTGAAAGTATTGGCCATATTCTTTGTGAAGAATGCCCATCTTGTAAAGGTCGTGGTATTGTTAAATCTGTCGAAACAGTATGTAATGAAATATTGCGTGAGATTGTCCGTGTTTATAAAGCTCATCGCTCGGAGTACTTCTTAGTTTATGCATCAGCCGCAGTAGCTAATGCATTAACCAATGATGAGTCGCATGCTTTAGCCGAAGTTGAAGTCTTTGTTGGCAAACGAGTTGAAGTAAAAGTTGAACCACTTTATATACAAGAACAGTATGATGTAGTACTTATGTAATTAGTTTAACTGTATTAACAATAAAACTAAATAAAAACTAATGTATAAGTGATAGTCAGCAACAAAGTTTTTTATTTTTATAATTAATAAATTAAGGAATTTATGAAAGTAACTCAAGTGAGTGAAAGGTTACTCTACCCAAATAACTTAAATCATCAAGATATAGCGAATTTACTTGATATGTTAAGTTCAAGACAAATTGATTTTGGTGATTTATATTTTCTATCTGGTTATTACGAAAGTTGGTCACTTGAAGATAGTATAATCAAAAATGCTTCTTTCCATCGAGATCAAGGTGTAGGTGTGCGCGCAATTATTGGTGAAAAAACTGGATTTGCTTATACCGATCAATTGTCATTAGCTCGCTTGGAACAGAGTGTATTGGCTGCTAATTCAATTACTAAACAACAAACGCCTATAGCAGTTACGCCTTTTAAAACTGCGGAAGATATCACACTTTATCCTTCGATAAATCCAATAAACAGTTTTGCCCAAGAACAAAAGATTGCTATATTACAGCAAGTTGATAAATTAGCCCGATCGATCGATTCAAGAGTAATTGAAGTATCGGCAAGCTTAATTGGTAGTTATGAAGATATCTTAATCGCAGCTACTGATGGAACCTTATGTGCTGATGTTCGCCCATTAGTTCGCTTATCGGTATCAGTTCTAGTAGAACAAGATGGTAAACGTGAACGAGGTAGCAGTGGTGGTGGTGGCCGATTTGGTTATGATTATTTTTTAACGACTAATGTTAAAACTGGTGAAAGCCATATCGATAGTTATACTCGCGAAGCGGTGCGCCAAGCTTTAGTATTACTTTCAGCTAAGCCAGCGCCTGCAGGCACAATGCCTGTGGTGTTAGGTGCAGGTTGGCCCGGCGTATTACTACATGAGGCAGTAGGTCATGGATTAGAAGGTGACTTTAATCGTAAAAATAGTTCGGTATTTTCTGGCAAAATTGGTCAGCAAGTTACCTCAGAACTTTGTACGATAGTTGATGATGGTACCATCGCTAATCGTCGTGGTTCGCTTTCTATTGATGATGAAGGTACACCTAGCCAAAAAACGGTATTAATTGAAAATGGTATTTTAAAAGGTTATATGTTTGATAAGCTCAATGCAAAATTAATGAATTGTCCTTCGACTGGTAATGGTCGTCGTGAAAGTTACGCTTACTTACCAATGCCTAGAATGACAAATACCTATATGCTTGCAGGGACGTCGAGTTTTGATGATATTATTCAAAGTGTTGATTATGGTTTATATGCCCCTAATTTTGCCGGTGGGCAAGTTGATATAACTTCAGGTAAATTTGTTTTTTCAACTTCAGAAGCTTATTTAATTGAAAAAGGTAAAATTACTACGCCAGTTAAAGGTGCAACACTCATTGGCTCAGGTATTGAAACCATGCAACAGATTTCAATGGTGGGCAATGATCTAGAATTAGATTCAGGTGTTGGTGTTTGTGGTAAAGCAGGGCAAAGTGTACCGGTTGGTGTTGGTCAACCGACTTTAAAAGTGAATAATTTAACGGTAGGTGGTACTATTAACCACTAATAATAATATATTAATGAGAAATTAAGTTAAATGGATACAATCATTACACTCTATCAAGCATTTGTTCATATGGATATTGCAACACTATCAAATCCGAATGTGTTATGGATATTATATGGCATGCTTTTTGTTATCATTTTATTAGAAAATGGTGTATTACCGGCAGCCTTTTTACCGGGTGATAGTTTGCTGTTTCTAACCGGCGTATTGATTAGTCTTGATGTTTTTCATTTTGGTCTAATAAATTTAATTCTAATTGCCGGCGCCGCATTTGGTACATGGCTTGGTTATGCGCAGGGGCGCTGGCTTGGCAATACCAAAATTGTACAAAATTGGATGGCGCATTTACCCGAAAAATATCATCGTAAATCAGAAGTTTTATTTCATAAATACGGATTACAAGCCTTATTTATCGGACGATTTATTGCATTTGTGCGTACTTTACTACCGATGATGGCGGGATTATCGGGTTTACATAGTCGCAAGTTTCATATCTATAACTGGATTAGTGCAACATTATGGATTTTCTTAATCGTAACACTAGGTTATCTATTCGGTTTATCGCCGATTTTCAAAACCTATGAAAAGCAAATTATGTCGTTACTTATGTTAATACCAGTATTTTTATTGCTATTAGGCCTGCTCTTTACAATTTGGCTAGCCATTAAACGTTGGTTGAGCAATAAAAAGCAAGTGAAACAAGATACAACAGAAAAGTAAAAGAGCGAAATTAACCGATAAGCCGGGTTCTGTCGTGGACAATCATTCCTCTAGGCTAATACTCACGTATTAGCTCAAGCAGTCTACCCGGATTCAACGCGGGCCGCGCCAATGAATCCCTATTTGACCTTGCTCCGAGTGGAGTTTACCGTGCCACAACTGTTACCAGTTGCGCGGTGCGCTCTTACCGCACCCTTTCACCCTTACCTGATCTTATTACTAAGCCATCGGCGGTATACTCTCTGTTGCACTAGTCGTGAATTTTAGCTCTCGCCAAAATCCCCCAGGCGTTACCTGGCACTCTGCCCTATGGAGCCCGGACTTTCCTCCCCTCTGTTTGTCTCCCTTTTGCAAGGGACTACAACAAAGCAGCGATTGTCTGGTTAATTTCGGCAAAGAGTATAACCTAATCGTTATTTTTGTCCAGAACAGAATAGGGATTATGGTTGCAATCTGTACAAAAGAGCTAATTAAACAATAAGAAAATTAATGTTTGATAAATAAGTCAGCTTTAGATTGGTATGACGTAGGGAAATAAAGCAAAAAGCACATCGATAGGATGTGCCTTACTTAATAGGTAATTAGATTTACCATTTTTTCTGTTTATTATTTTGCGTGTAGTTAAACCAAGTCACTACACCTTCTTTAACAATGACTTCTAATGTACCTTCAAGAATATTGTAACTGGTTTCACCTAATAAAACGTGGCTGGTTGAACTCTTTTTCAGGTATTTATAAGTCCATTTAGTTTCATTACTATTGATAATTGTTTTAGTTGTTGGTTCACCAAACATATGTAAAAGCTGTACTTCAGAGGTTGAACCTTCCACTATCTTATTCACTTCTTCGAGACTAAGTGGAGTACCTTGTTCAAAATAATTATTGTGTGAACATGCCGCTAATGCCAATATTGAAAATAGAATGATAAAAATTTTACTAATGTTTTTCATGGATTATTGCCTATTAATTATGATTTATAATAAAAGATAACTAATCATAGCATAGCTTTATTGTTGTGGAAAATGATGGAATCACAGATTTCAATAATAGTAAGTAATCACAATTATTAACATTAAAGAATAAAAATAATATATGGAAACATATAATATTTCTTAATGTTTCCATTTGTTTTTAAAATGGATGTAATATTTTTATTTAGCTATTGTTTTATGCGGTATCGTCTTGTTTTTTTCTTAACACTCGCTTAATTGGTTGTTTTGTCATGGAATTAATATAACGACTTGGCCAAATTTGCGAAGGTTTTAAATTAAGTGCTTTGGCAATGATCGTTTCCCCTTTGGTCCACGGCCTTACTAATGCATTGCTCAATGTTGATGAACTCAAACCCGATTTACGAGATAATTCTGCCAGTGTCGTGCCTTTCTTTTTTAACGCTGCAATTATATCAGCTTTATGCCAGTCATTAGATTTTATTTCCATTTTTTCATCCTTCTTAGTTTATAACCTTAAATATCTATGTTATGCTTTCTTGTTATCAAAACCAGTAAGTTTATAATTTAACTTTAAACATTAATAATAAGTGGTTTCTTATTTATTGTAACAAAGTTTCTTTAATTTCTATAACTTTTTTCTTGTTTCTTAAAAGTAGGGTAATTAAAATGAAAGAGTGGTTCTCACCTAAAGAACTATTAAGCATTGCCGGAATGCCTTCGACTACGCAAGGGATTAACCGTAAAGCAAGAGCTGAAAAGTGGACTTCTCGAAAACGATCTGGTGTTCGTGGTAAAGCACTTGAATATCATATAAGTAGTTTATCGATAGATGTGAAAAAAGCTTTATGTCTTGAAGAAGAGGGTGCGACTTATGTGGTTTCGCCAATAGATCCACTGCAACTTTGGATGACTGCATTTGAACAGTTATCTACAGAAGAGCAAACAATTGTTAGTTCATGGCTAATGCGTAATGGTATTAAAGATTTTATTACCTTTATTAATAAATCGAAAAAAGATAATTAGTGTTATTGTATAAGCTGATATATACTTTAACGTCAGAAATTTTTAGTCGCTATGATGGAATAACCAATGGAAAATCAGTTTCAATTAACGAATAGTAAAGAGATTATTATTTATTTAGCTCAACAGTTTCCGAATTGTTTTACAATTGAAGGGGAAGCCAAGCCTTTAAAAATTGGCATCTTTCAAGATATCCTTTCTCGTTTTGAAAATAGTGAAGTACTAAGTAAAACTAAACTCCGTGTTGCATTAAGAGGGTATACAATGGGGTGGCGTTATTTATATAGCATAAAAGAAGGTGCACATCGTGTTGATTTGGATGGTAATCCAACTGAAATTATCACCAAAGAACAAATGGAACATGCTCAACAGCAATTGAAAGAAAGCAAAGAGCAAGCTAAAGAACGTGCCAAACAAAAACGTAAAGCGGCCCCAAAACCGGCTAGGAAACCACGAACTTTGAAAATAGGTGATTTTGTTAAAGTTAATGTTGGTAACAAACCAATAAAGGGACAAATCATTACAATTGAAAAGGAACATATCAAAGTTAAAGTGGGCGCTGGAATGGAATTGATGGTCAAACCTGAGCATATTGTTAATAGATAGAGAATTTATATGAATAAGCTACTGAAAAGTTTTATTAAATTCGGTCTCATTTTATGTTTTGTTAGTACAACTGCTCAGGCCAAACCATCGGTAACTGATCAAATTCCTGTTTTAAAGCAAGACGAAGTACATCAAGTGGTTGCCAAACGTGTGACCAACTTTTTTACGCAATCACATTACCGTGACTTTTCGTTAAATGGTGCCTTTTCTGCTAAAATTTTCGATCGTTATTTCAAACTGTTAGATGGTAATAAAATCATCTTTCTTCAAGAAGATGTAAATAAATTCCGTAATCGTCAAGAACAATTGGGGCAAGAACTCATGGATGGCGATTTAAAAACAGCATACGATATTTACAATCTTTTCTTGCAAAAGCGCTACAATCGTTATCAATATGCACTTGAAGTCTTAAAACGTCCGATGGACTTTAATACTAAAGACCAAATAAATTTTAAACGTGAAGATATGGCGTGGCCAATTTCTGAGAAAGAGCTCGATGAATATTGGGATAAACGAGTTAAATATGATGAGTTAAATTTATCTTTAACTGGTAAAAATGAGAGCCAAATACGTGAAGTTCTAACTAAACGTTATCAACGAGTATTAAAAACGATTGTCCAATCTAATAATGAAGATTGTTTCCAAGTGTTTATGAATGCTTTTGCGCGAGAAATCGATCCTCATACTAGTTATTTAGCACCACGTAAAAAACGTGATTTTGATTCAGAAATGAGTCTGTCTTTTGAAGGTATTGGGGCAACGCTTAGCCAACAAGATGATTATACTGTGATTATGTCTTTTGTGACTGGTGGCCCAGCTGAGAAAAGTAAATTATTATCAGTCGGCGACAGAATTATCGGTGTAGGACAAAGTAACTCTGCTATTGAAGATGTCATCGGTTGGCGTTTAGATGACATTGTTGATAAAATCCGTGGGCCTAAAAATACTGTAGTAAAATTAGAAATTTTACCCGCTGGTAATAACAGCAAATCGAAAGTGATTGAACTTACTCGTGATAAAATTCATTTCGAAGATCGTGAAGCTAAATTGAAAACTATCAATAATAGCCGTGGTAAAATCGGTATTATTGAAATACCGAGTTTTTATATTGGTCTAACCAAAAAAGTTGAATCGTTAATTCTCGAAGCCAACAATGCAAACCTACAAGGTTTGGTTATTGATTTACGTGATAATGGCGGTGGTTCATTAGCTGAAGTAATTGAATTAACAGGATTATTTATCGACAGTGGTCCAGTTGTACAAGTGCGAGATAATTTACAAAAGATCACCACTTACAATGACAAAAATAAAGGTATTGAATACACAGGCCCAATTGTTGTCATGATCAATCGTTATAGTGCATCGGCATCAGAAATCTTTTCAGCTGCGATGCAAGATTATGGTCGAGCTGTTATTGTTGGTGAAACTACCTATGGTAAAGGAACTGTACAGACCTCTCGTAACATTTCATATCCTGTTGATGTGCGATTGCATCCTAAATGGCCAGAACTTGGTGGTGCGCAATACACAGTACAAAAATTTTACCGCATTAATGGTGGAAGCACTCAGTTAAAAGGAGTGGTACCTGATATCGAAATGACGAAAAGCCAATATATTGATGAAACTGGCGAACGCTTCTTAGATAATGCCATGCCGTGGGATAAAATTCCATCCGCTGATTATTTAACTGTTGCTAATATTAAACCATTGCTAGCTAACTTGAAGTCACAGCATCAAGCTCGAATTGCTAATAATCCTGAATTTAATTATATTGAAGAGGATATTAAGCGATTTAATGATAAAAAAGATAATCAATATGTGGTTTCTTTGAATAAAAAACAGCGAGAAACCGAACAAAAAGCTAGTGATGATCGTGATTTAAAAAGGATGAATGAGCGTTTAAATCGTGCTGGTTTAGCACCAATTACTAAATTAAAAGATCTGCCTAAAGATTATAAACAGCCAGATGCTTTTCTTGATGAGGCAGTCGAAATTTTACTCGATTTAATACCAAATTATCCTAATATCGAGGCTAGTAAAGTTAGGGGTGGATTTCTTTCTTTAGATAAACCAATCGAATAGTTATAAAACTAAAAGTAAGGAATAAGTATTATGAGTATCAATTTAAAATATGCATTAGTTACAGCGGTTCTTATTTTATCTGTTCTTACAGTATTCGGAACCATCGTTTGCATGAATTAACACTTGATTAATTTTTTGCAGATAATTATAGTATGCACCCTGCTTTCAAAAAGCAGGGCTAAATTAAGGTGAGGTGTCCGAGTGGTTGAAGGAGCACGCCTGGAAAGTGTGTATACGGCAACGTATCAAGGGTTCGAATCCCTTCCTCACCGCCATAAATGTTTATTTAATCATCGAAGGAAAGAGCCATTAG
The DNA here is from genome assembly GCF_002142015.1 of Gilliamella sp. A7. NCBI lineage: Bacteria > Pseudomonadati > Pseudomonadota > Gammaproteobacteria > Orbales > Orbaceae > Gilliamella > Gilliamella sp. A7. The sequence continues at coordinate 67,358 of NZ_NASN01000005.1, read as the reverse complement.
GTTCTTTAGCATTGTCAACGAATGCCATTAATATTGTTTTGGCATTTTTCCTCAGCTTTAGTGACCTGACGTGATGATTAATCTCTTCCTCTCCATGATCTTTCGGAGTTAATATGGAAAACTTACGCACTGTTCAGGATTATATACGCTGGACCACTTCACAACTTAGTCAATCCGATATCTTTTTAGGTCATGGCACCGATAATCCTATCGATGAAGCTAAACAACTTATCTTAGCTACGCTAGGCCTATCACTATTTATTCCCCCAGAGTTTTATGCTGCAAATCTGACTAATGATGAAAAACAACAATTGAATGAGATCATCAACAAACGTATTAATGATCGCTTACCAACACCTTACCTAACTAATCAAGCGTGGTTCTGTGGTCATAGTTTTTACGTTGATGAACGGGTCTTAATTCCACGTTCTCCTATTGGTGAACTGATTAATAATCAGTTTAAAGATATAATCAGTAGTGAACCAAAAAATATTTTAGATCTCTGTACTGGTAGTGGGTGTATTGGTATTGCTTGTGCTTATGCATTTCCTGATGCTCAAGTAGATATTACCGATATTTCATTAGAAGCATTAGATGTCGCTCAAACTAATATTGAATTGCATGATATGCAGTATCAAGTTACACCAATTTTATCCGATCTATTTAATCAATTAGATAATAAAAAATATGACCTAATTGTGACTAATCCTCCTTACGTTGATGATGAAGATATGAGTGATCTTCCTGACGAGTTTTTATATGAACCAAAATTAGCACTCGAAGCAGGATTTGATGGATTAGACTTAGCAAAAAGAATTTTACACGATGCTTGTGACTATCTAACACCTGATGGTGTATTAGTCTGTGAAGTTGGTAATAGCTGGGTGTCTTTACAAGAACAATATCCAGATGTACCCTTTAACTGGCTCAGTTTTGAGCATGGTGGATTTGGTGTATTTGCAATCACGCAGGCTGACTTGAAGGCTTATCAGCACTATTTTAAATAAATTAACTATAAAATAAAAAAACTGGAATAAGAACTATGGCTGGAAATTCAATTGGTAAATTATTTAAAGTCACAACCTTTGGTGAATCACATGGTACTGCATTAGGTTGCATTGTTGATGGCGTACCACCAGGAATGAATTTAAGCGAATCCGATATGCAACACGATCTTGATCGCCGTCGTCCTGGTTCTTCTCGTTATACCACGCAACGTCGAGAAGCTGATCAAGTAAAAATCCTCTCCGGCGTATTTGAAGGTGTAACAACAGGCACCAGTATTGGATTATTAATTGAAAACACCGACCAACGTTCACAAGATTACAGCAAAATAAAAGATATTTTTAGACCGAGCCATGCCGATTATACCTACCAAAAAAAATATGGTATTCGGGATTACCGTGGAGGTGGTCGATCATCGGCACGTGAAACTGCCATGCGTGTTGCGGCAGGTGCTATTGCCAAAAAATATTTACATGAAAAATTAGGTATTACTATTCGTGGTTATTTAGCACAAATGGGTGATATCCAATGTCAATTAAATGATTGGCAACAAGTTGATCAAAATCCATTTTTCTGTCCAGATGAAAGTAAACTAGAAGCTCTTGATCAATTATTAAGACAGCTTAAAAAAGAGGGTGATTCAGTTGGCGCTAAAGTTTGTATTGTTGCTGAAAATGTTCCTGTAGGTCTAGGTGAGCCAGTCTTTGATAAATTAGATGCAGATCTTGCCCATGCATTAATGAGTATTAATGCGGTAAAAGGAGTTGAAATTGGTGATGGTTTTGCTGCGGTTAATAAACGTGGTAGTGAAAATCGTGACGAAATAACCCCACAAGGATTTTTATCAAATCATGCTGGTGGTATTTTGGGTGGAATTAGCTCTGGCCAAACTATTATTAGTAGCATAGCATTAAAACCAACTCCAAGTATTGAAATTGCCGGACAATCAATTAATATTAATGGTGAAAGTGTTGAAGTTTCAACCCATGGCAGACATGATCCTTGTGTTGGTATTCGAGCAGTGCCTATTGCTGAAGCAATGGTCGCTATCGTGTTAATGGATCATTATCTTCGCTATCGGGCTCAATGTAGTGATGTAAAATAATCATGAGTTACGAATTACTAGTTTTACTTTTTTTAATTGCGACGTTAGCAGGCTTTATTGATTCAATTGCTGGTGGCGGTGGACTATTAACGGTACCGGCACTACTTGCTGTAGGCTTACCACCAGCTAGTGCATTAGCCACTAATAAATTACAAAGTTGTGGCGGTTCGTTTTCTGCTAGTTTCTATTTTATTCGCCAGCGTATGGTTGATTTAAAACAGCAAAAATGGGCGATAGCTTGTGCATTCATTGGTTCCGCTCTTGGCACATTATCAGTCATGCATATACAAGCGGATTTCTTAAAATTATTGTTACCAATATTAACCATTAGTGTAGGACTTTATTTTCTACTATCACCAACAATCGGAGATAGTGATCGTAATAGTCGGCTTTCGTTTTTACAGTTTGCTTTGATTCCTGCGTTGATTATTGGCTTTTATGATGGTTTTTTTGGGCCCGGTGCAGGATCATTCTATGCACTCGCATATATTACTCTGGCTGGATTCAATTTAACTAAAGCAACCGCTCATACCAAAGTACTCAATTTTACCTCTAATTTAGCAGGATTAATCTTCTTTATTGCTGGAGGTGAAGTGGTATGGTCAATTGGTTTAGTTATGTTAGTTGGCCAATTTATCGGCGCAAGATTAGGTGCAAAAATGGTTATTGCCAAAGGACGAAAATTAATAAGACCAATGTTAATTACCGTTTCTACCATTATGAGTGTCAAATTAATCTATGAAAACTTCTTTTAATCATTGCTAATAAAATTTAGAACCAGTTTTAGTACAATCAATAAGCTAACAACCAAGAATACATTAGCCAATTAAAAACCCCGTTCCTCAACATTTTGAGGGACGGGGTTTTTGCATTTCCCAAAGTCTATATTTTAAATTAATAATAAACCCTTTTTTTTACATCAAAATTAATCTGATAAAAATCAGATAGTTGAAATTAACCGCAAAAAAAGGGTTTTTAATATCAAAATTGTCATTTACCTTTATTTGAACAATGATTATATTATATTGGTTTCTAGTTCAACGCCGTATAGGTGGTTTAGAAATAGTCAAATTTTTATTATTACAAACAGAGCTTGTTCAACGCCGTATAGGTGGTTTAGAAATGTCGGTGATGACGGCGATATCACGTACGGTAGTTCAACGCCGTATAGGTGGTTTAGAAAAAGGAAGTAATTAAAGATATTGACATGGAACGGTTTAACTCCGTATAGGCGGTAAAATCATTTATTAAATCTCTTAGATAATTATTTAAAAGACTCGTTTTATACATAAAACAATGTTAATTTATTGCTATCTAGAATTTGAGTTTATTTACTTATTATCATGGATTTGATTCATTCGTCTGATCTTAAAACGATTCTACATTCCAAGCGTGCTAATATCTATTATTTGGAGCATTGTCGAGTTTTAGTCAATGGTGGTCGAGTTGAATATGTGACCGATCAAGGTCAGCAGTCATTATATTGGAACATTCCAATAGCTAATACTAGCTGTATTTTACTTGGTACCGGCACTTCATTAACTCAAGCTGCAGTGCGTGAACTTTCCCGAGCAGGAGTTATGATTGGCTTTTGTGGGGGAGGGGGAACGCCTCTATTTTCCTCGACAGAATCAGAATTTGCCTGCCAATTTTTTTCGCCACAAAGTGAATATCGTGCAACCGAATATCTGCAAAGTTGGTGTCAATTCTGGTTTGACGATAATCTCCGCCTACAAGCTGCGAAAACTCTTCAACAACAGCGACTCAAAATCATTCAGCAATGTTGGCCGAAATTTGATTGGCAAATTGACGATAAGCAACTCATTACGTTGTTAAATGATGCTGAAAAACAATTTCAAGATGCGGCAACGAGTCAAGCATTGTTAGCTGCTGAAGGGCGCATCAGCAAACGCCTTTATGGCATGGCAAATCAACTTACTTTACAAGATGATAATTTTAAACGGGAGCAAGGTTCACGAGGCAAGCATTATGATCCTGCTAACCAATTTCTAGATCATGGTAATTATTTAGCTTATGGATTAGGTGCAACAGCTTGTTGGGTATTAGGCTTACCACATGGTTTGGCTATATTACATGGCAAAACCAGACGTGGAGGGCTAGTATTTGATGCTGCTGATATTATTAAAGATGGCATAGTGTTACCACAAGCTTTTATATCAGCTAAACAAGGTGATAGTGAAAAAGAATTTCGACAAGCATGTATTTCACAGTTTGCACAATTAGGTGCACTGGATATGATTATTGATACATTGAAACAGATAGCAGATAAAACATGAATATTTTGCTAGTTAGCCAATGCAAGAAAAATGCATTAACTCAGACTCGTCGTATTATCGATCAGTTTGCTGAACGTTGTGGTGAACGAACTTGGCAAACGCCGATGACTGCCGATGGTTTACAGACACTGTATAAATTATTACGTAAAACAGCACGAAAAAATACTGCCGTTGCTTGTTACTGGACGCATGGAAAAAATCTAACCGATCTACTCTGGATTGTTGGTGATAAAAGCCAATTTAATCAACAAGGCCGAGTGCCAACTAATCGTACTAAGCGCAATATATTACGCAATGATAGTGAAAATAGTTGGCAATATGCCACATCTATCCAACTTATCGCAACCATTGCTGCGCTATTGCATGATTTGGGCAAAGCGACAGTCGGTTTTCAAGATAAATTACGTAAAAGTCGACTGGCAGGTGATCCGTTTCGTCATGAGTGGATTTCATTACAGTTATTCTTATTGATGATTCGTGATTGTAATACTAATCAAGAGGTTTTAACCCGTTTAGCTAATTTTGCTGATCATCAACAAATTACACCTGATTGGTATAAAGAGCTAGCAAAGACAGAAAAAAACGATCTCTCTCAATTGCCATTATTGGCCCAATGGATTGGCTGGTTAATTGTGTCACACCATCGCATGCCTTTTTTAATGCCAGTTAGATATAAAGATTGTCAAAATAAACAAAAAGATGATTTCGATATTTCGGGTCTCACAATAAAAAGCTTTTTTAAAACATTTAAAGCAGTTGAACAATGGGTTAGAAATTTTAATATTGAAGACAGTGCCGATTTTTGGCAACTTAAAAGTGATATAACCTTAAGCCAATCTTGGCTTAAAAAATTAAGTCGCTATGCAAGCAAGGCAATTAATCACCCTCCTTTAATGCAATTAACCAATATTGATTCATTATTATTACATCTATCACGATTAAGTCTTATGGTTGCTGACCATAACTATTCCAGCATATCAATCAATGACGAAGAAGCCCAAAAGGTTGAAGATATTCTTATCGCCAATACCAATAAAAGTCAGCAAGCCAATCAACGATTAGATGATCATCTATTAGGTGTTGCTAATTTTACCGCTCGTTTTGCTCGCTTATTACCTAAAATGAACGCTGAATTACCAGCAATTAATCAGCATAAACCATTTACGCAGCGCACTACGATTAAACGCTTTCAATGGCAAAACCATGCTTTTGATTTGGCTAAAAGTTATCAACAGTTAAGTGAGGATAATGGCTTTTTTGGCGTCAATATGGCATCGACTGGCTGTGGTAAAACCTTAGCTAATGGGCGAATTATGTATGCATTATCAAATCCACAGCGTGGGGTACGATTTACGATTGCTTTAGGATTACGAGTATTAACTTTACAAACAGGTAAAGCGTTACGAGAAAGATTGCATTTAACTGATGAGCATTTGGCTATTTTGGTTGGGGGGCGAGCAACAAAGACCCTATTTGAGTTAGAAAATCAGCCGCAAATTACTAAAAATGAAAATGAGATAAATCCCGAAACGCTTGGTTGTGAATCGACAGAATCATTAGTCGATGAATATATTGATGTGGCAGAGAGTGGTATTGCTGACTGTGAGCTTGGTACCATTATCGAAAACAGTAAGGCTCGTCAGTTGATCTATGCGCCGATTGTGACATGTACCGTTGATCACTTAATGCAAGCTAGCGAATGTCTCCGAGGTGGCAAATATATCGCCCCTACCTTAAGGTTGCTTACAGCGGATTTAATTTTAGATGAACCGGATGATTTTGATCAGCGAGATTTACCTGCTTTGGCAAGGTTAGTTTATTTAGCCGGGCTTTATGGCAGTAAAGTGTTACTCTCATCGGCTACCTTAACGCCAGATCTAATTGCTGGTTTATTCGATGCTTATCAAGCCGGTCGCAAAATTTGGAATCAGAATACAGGAAGGTCTAATCAGGGGATTATTTGTGGATGGTTTGATGAATATCAGCAGTCAGTTGAACAAATAGCTGATACGGTTAATTTTAAACATCATCATACGCAGTTTATCGAAACAAGAATAGCGAAGTTGCAACAAGGGGTAATTCGCCGTCGAGGGCAAATTTTAGAATTATTAAATTACCCATTCAATAAAAAAGAAAATTTAGATGCAGGCTATGCTTTATTGGCGCAACAGTTATTAGATCAAGCTTATCATTTTCATTTACAGCACCATCAACATGATCCGCAAACCAACAAAAAAATTAGTGTTGGTTTAATGCGCTTTGCGCACATTGATGATGTGATGTTGCTCACCAAGCAAATCTACCAGCAAACTGAGTTACCGGCAAATGTTCAATTTCATCTGGTGGTTTATCATGCCAGACAACTGCTACTATTGCGCAGTCAATTAGAAGAAAAACTGGATAGAATTTTAAACCGTAGTGATGCTAATAAATTATTTGATCAACCTGAAATCCGTGCAGCAATAAAAAACAGTGATAAACAACATCACATATTTATCGTCATCGGCACACCGGTTACTGAAGTTGGACGTGATCATGATTATGATTGGGCAATTGTTGAGCCATCTTCAATGCGTTCAATTATTCAGTTAGTAGGACGAGTTTGGCGGCATAGACCGGAAAAAATAGCCGAAAGTGCTAATGTGGCGATTCTAGGCAGTAATTTAGAAGCGATGAAAAACGGCAACAATTTAGGTGTTAATAGCGCTTGTTTTACTAAACCGGGATTTGAACAAAAACCATTATTTTTATTAAAAACACATAAGACTGAGCAACTGATAACGTCAGAACAATTAGCAAATATTAATGCGATTCCTCGTATTATGACTGATTCGCAAGCAGGCTTAACATTAGCAGAACTAGAACATAAGGTTATGGCAAATTTATTTCCAATCAATGCGCGCAAAAGTAATTATGTTACCAGTTATTGGCAAACTGATTTGGCACATCACCATTGTGTTCATCTACAGTTAATCTCGCCTTTCAGGCTGCAAGAGCAACCACAAGATGAGTATATTTGCCAACTTGATGACAATGGTGAATACCGATTTAGTTATGCCGAAATCGCTTGGCAAAAACCAAACGAACAGTGTGAAGATACACAAAATTACAATTTTAAATATGATAATTGGCAATTTACCAATCCATTGATACAGCCATGGCTTATCAACACCGTTGAGCAAGCGATTACTCAAATAGCAGAATATTTTCCAGATAAAAATCATTATCGGCTAGCTAATGAATTTTGTACTATTAATTTAAATAGCGAAACACGCTGGTGCTTTCATCCCTATTTTGGTTTTTATAAAGATAGAGGTTAAAAGGAGAGGTTATTTATTATTTTTTAGAAAAATTTTATATTTAAAAAAAGGTGTTTCCTCAACTATTTTTATAGAAAATAATCAGCTGAGTAGTGCATGCTAGTAATGCTTGAATAATTACTCTATACTTAACTGCACTGCCGTATAGGTAGTTTAGAAATATGAAATTAGGTCTAATATTTCGCTTAATCATTACCGCCGAATAGGCGGTTTTTCTTATTAGTTTGCAATAAATTATTATCAAATAATTACATTATCCCTATGATATTAGATCTAAAAATATTGACTTTTACTGATTAATGTATAGAATGACAAACATGTAATGAAAATTACATGTTATTATTTCTATAAAATTAGATGTAATATAAAAGAAAACCCCAAATGTTCGAGATTTGGGGTTGTTTAAAATTTATCCAAAATATAATGGGAGGACAAAATTTTGTTTAAGGATAAAACGTTGACAATGCAATGTCAAATTTCAATTGACCAATTTGTATTTAATAAATTACAAAAATTTGTAATTGATAAACAAGCTGCAAATGATGAAGTTATTCTAAGTTTAGCATCAAATTCTAATTATTATTCAGTAAAAGATATTATGAAAATACTTAATATCTCAACTAGAAAAGAAGTTGAATTATTGATTAAAAACTTAGCGCTCAATCAATCAAAATATAGACATTTAAACACTAATAATCAATGGCTATATAATAATGAAGCACTTAATATATTAAAGTTATATTTAATTTATAAAGTAGCATAAAAATAAAAGGCTTATACTTAATTGTATAGGCCTTTTTGTTTAGTATATTGAAAATATAAGGAGGGCCAATGAATAATATTTCTTGGCAAGATATAAGAAAGGTTATTGTCGACTTTCTTCAGCAACGGCTTGCTAATAACAGCAGTTATAAAAGTGAACTGACCAAATTAGAAAAAGCTAAACAAGCGGGCGATCAAAAGGCTGTTAATGAATCTCAACAGAAGATGTCAGAACTGAGTAAAAGATTTGATTTTGAAAATTGGATGGAAGATGCTGCAACGCGTAGATTGTTTTGGATATCCATTTGTCACCACTCTTCTAAGGCCATTCATTCTTCAAGTTTAGGTGATAATGTTAACAATTTTACAATTACCAAACCAAATGAACAGCAATATATATCTTCATCAACACCAACACATTTAGTAGCTGATAGTTCAGGAAATGCTGCCGGTTTAGATATATTTTCTCTATTGAATCAATGTATTAATGGAGATAAAACATTATTAGAATTAATTATTGACGATCATCCAGCTGTACTAAAAGCGCTATCTGATGATGAGCAGAAAGCAGCAATCTATTTAGCCAATTTTAAAAAAGTTATTTTTAATGATTTTGAAAAACCGAAAGCTGACGAACTTAATAAGCAACTTTATTGGCCGAATAGTGAAGAGAGTTATTTGTCACAACAAGAAGATAATTATCGTTTGCTTGTTCCTCTGCATCCCACATCTTTGTGTAATGTCGTCTATCAAAAAGTACAAACCCGCTTTTCCGAAGAAAATAAAAAAGCTCGTGAACAACGGCGCTTGAAGGGAGCCGAACATCAACCTTATTTTACTTTTCATGAGCTTGCGGTGGTTAAACTTGGAGGGAGTAATCCACAAGGGGTAAGTCAATTAACTAGTAATCAAGGCGGTCGTAATTTTTTATTACCTTCAATGCCGCCTAAATTCGAGCGATCTCCATTTCCATCAATCAACTTAAATAAAGAAAGCGTATTTGACCATTCCCTACAATATTTCTGTCGGTATGGTTTTCGCTTACTGTTCGATATGGTTGCTGCACCCAAAAATGTAGTTGAAGAGCGTGACAATCGAAAAGATGCCTTTGCGGTTATTTTAACTTTATTGCTTAAATTTGCTCGGAATATACAAACTTCCATGCCGGCAGGTTGGAGTCGTGATTATTCGTTGCCAATGTCACAAAAACTTTGGCTTGATCCTAATCGGGCTGAACTTGAAGATGAAGAAAACTTTAAACATCAGTATGAGCAAGGTGATTGGTTAGGGGAGTTAGAGCTTGATTTTGCTTCCTGGATTCAAAAAGCCTTAAAAAAGAAATTCAAAAATATTGAAACACAATTTTCTGATGTTGAATATCGAGAATGGTGTCGTGAATTTCACGCGGCAGTAAAAGCAAGTCAACGTAGGAAGGAGGGGATCTTCTAATGGCATCTTTAAAATACTATCTTTTATTTGACCATGTCAAAATTCATAATGCTAATGCCATCTCCAGCCCATTAACTTATGGTTTTCCGGCTATTTCGGGCTTTTTAGGGGCGATTCATGCTTTAAATCGAAAAATTGAGTCGGATCATCCTATCTATCTTGATGGCGTATTAATCGCTTGTCATGATTGTGATGTACAAGTTTATCGACCTAATAATTATGCGGATTATACATTTCGACTCACTCGTAATCCATTAGCTAAAAATGGTGATACACGCTCAATTATCGAAGAAGGACGGGTACATCTAGATGTGTCTTTAATTGTTGAGGTGAAAATTGAGGATCGTGAAACCCTCGATGATGTTAATGATCAAGAAAAATTTATTAACCAGATAACACAAAAGCTCTATCAACAACGTATTGCTGGCGGTCAAGTTATTGATATTGAATCAGTAGGATTATATTCTGCTTCAGAATCTCTTGATGATTTAACTCAAGCTTTATTACCAGCCTTTGTCTTAGTTGAAGCACAGCAAGAGTTACAAGAAATCACCGCCGAGCTCCAACAAAAAGATCCGAATGCTACTGCACTTGATGCGTTAGTTGAAACAGCCATGTTGCATCATCATCCACAAGAAAAAGATCAGTGGCAAACTACATCGGTCAAGCAGGGGCGAGGTTGGTTAGTGCCAATACCACTTGGTTATCAAGCTATTTCACCATTGTTTGAAGCAGGAACGGTTGAACATGCCCGTAGTAATCAACATCCAACACAATTTGTCGAATGTATTTATGGATTAGGTAAATGGGTATTTCCACTAAGGTTACAAGAAAATTTATCACAAGCATTTTGGCGTTATAAATGCAGCGAACTGCAATCGAATGACGCAGATATATATATTATTAATCAAGATTAATTAAACAAGTTTAGCATTGAAAAAAAGGAATGAATTATGAGTAAAGATAAAATCACCACCGCATCAGTATTAGCCTTTGAACGTAGTTTTGATATTTCTGATGCCATTTTTGCCCAGCAAAATAGCCATGATGATCAAAAATTAACACCAGTTTTATTATCTGAAAAATCTGTTCGCGGTACCATTTCGAATCGACTTAAAAATGCTTTAGCAAATGATCCGGCTAAATTAGATGCGGAAATTCAAAAAGCTAATTTACAAACAGTCGATGTGGCAGCGCTTGATGCCGATAAAGATACCTTAGTGGTTAAATGGAGCTGTAAAGTACTACCTTTCTTAGGTTCGCCATCAGTCTGTAATGATATTGATTACCAAGAAGAGTTAACCAAAACGACTCAAAGCTATATTAAGGCTGAAGGGATGCAAGCATTAGCGAAACGTTATGCTATCAATATATTAAATGGCCGTTGGTTATGGCGTAATCGTATGGTTGCCGAACAAATCAGTATTAGCATTACTCGTAAAAAAGATGACAAAATAGCAACGATTGAAGTGAGTGATGTTAAGCAATATCAATTAAATTCATTTGATTATGATGACAAATCGGTAAATGACCTCGCTGCTTTGATTGAGGCAGGATTATTAGGCAAAGAGTTTGTTATTTTTGATATTCAAGCCAAATTAAAAATGGGATTGGGGCAAGAGGTCTATCCATCACAAGAATTAATTTTGGATACTGGTAAAGAAAAAAGTAAAGTCCTGTATGAAAAAAATGGTCAAGCAGCAATGCACTCGCAAAAAATCAGCAATGCCATTCGAACCATTGATACTTGGTATGCTGAAAACGCCGAGTTCCCAATTGCCATTGAACCTTATGGTGCAGTTACCACTATGGGACATGCTTTTAGACAACCTAAACAAAAACAGGATTTTTATACCTTATTTGATAATTGGGTACTGAAAGGTGAAAAACCAACGCTTGAACAACAACATTATGTTATCGCAGTTCTGATTCGTGGTGGTGTATTTGGTGCTAGTGGTAAGGAGTAATATTATGCTTACTCACTATTTTGAACTACGGGCAATTCCGCAACTTGAGATAACTGAAACTGAAGTGATTAATCAAGTTATGCAATCACTTCATCAGGTATTAGTTAACCATCAAGGTAATATTGCAGTTAGCTTTCCTTGTTATAATGTCCACAGAACATTAGGCGGAATTATCCGGTTATTTGGCGATGAAGCGCAGTTACAACAATTTAAAACGGCCTTACAGAAGCAGGCCGTAGTTAGTGATTACACGTTAGCTTTGCCAATAGCATCTGTACCGACAAGTGTTAAAGGTTACCTACGCTTAATTCGTATCAATCCTAAAGGACAAAGTGCTTTAAGACGAGCCGAAAAACGTTTAACCGCACAAGGTAAATGGTCAGCCGAGATAAAAAACAAAATGGTTGAAAAATGGGGCAGCCTTCATTTGAACTATCCACACCTTCATTTTGCTAGCAAAAGCACTGGGCAACATTTTATTATGTGGCTGAAACAACAAAAATGTGCAACGGCTATTGAAGGAACATTTAATAGTTACGGACTCAGCAAAACAGCAACTGTTCCTGATTTTTAACTAAATAATAAGGGCATTATTATAATGCCCTTAGCTGCCAATAATTAACAATATTAACGGTACAAATTTTGAGGAGCGTACTTTTTAAAGCTAAAAAATTTGAGGAAAGGGGTTTTTAAAACCTAAATACCATGCAGTGTTAACCCTTTTTTTAACTAAAAATAAAATTTTTAAAAATCAATTAATTGAAAAGCCACCAAAAAAAAGGGTTTTTGCAAAGTAAAATAGACTTTGCCTTTTGCACAACAATGTTTATAGTATTTGGGGTTCTCTTCAAGGCTGCATAAGCCGTTTAGAAACAGCTACCAAGCTTTTTTACGTAAATAATAGCTTCAAGGTTGCCATAAGTGGATTAGCAATATTGCTAAATGAGCTAAAAAACTGAACTCATATGTTCAGTTTTTTTGTATACTAACTTTTTGTATTCACTCGATAAGAGAAAATATAGGCAATAACAGCAATAATACCAAATACAAGAGATAGAAAAAACATTGTCTGATAGGCGCAATTTACTGAAATTATTTGATCTAGAGTTAGGTTGATTAATATTCCTGATAATACGCTTCCAAATGCACCTCCAATTTGCTGTATAACACGAGTGATAGCACTTGTATCCTTAATCTGATTTTTTTCACAAAACTCAAATGGAGAAGAGAGAACAGCAATCGTAGCAACACCTAATCCGGAGCCTCGAACAGTAAAACCGATGATTTCAGAGGCGTTTCCACCTACTTGAATTATTAATATACTTATTGCTGATATTATTAGACCTATACCAATAATTAGAAATGAATTTATCTCACTTAGTGATTTATAAATAAATTTTCTCGCCAACCAAGCTCCTACACCTTGTAAGGCAAGTAGCAGACCAATATAAGTAATGGATATATTATTATTTGTTGCTTGTATTAAAGGAAAAAAAATCATGAAACCGAAAAAGATAAGTGATGTCAGAAATCCCATAATTATTGCCAGAGAGTATTGATAGCAATTAAATGCACTTAAATCGATTAGTTTATTGTCTGACTTATTATTAGTAATAAATGAAACCATCATCAAACCAATACCTAAAACCAGCATAACAATATTAGAAATATCAAAAAAATGTCCAGAAGCAATATTTTTAATAGAGATAAAAAATAATATTAAAGCAATTAAAAATGTCATAAACACATAAATATTTATATTGTATTTAGACATTTTATTAGCAGGTATTGTCGTTTTGCCAAACAAAAAAGCCACAAGTACTAAAGGTATGTTGATAAAAAAAGCTATTCTCCAATTTAACTGCTCTGATATGATTGCTCCCAAAACTGGTCCTAGTGCAGGGGCAAAGACTGACGGAATAGCAATCAATGCCATAACCGGCTTTAGCCTTTGCTTAGCAAAATGAGTCGCTATTATCGATTGAGTAATAGGAATTAATATTCCTGCACCAAAACCTTGTAGACATCTAAACAGGATTAAAGAAACCAGATTATATGAAAATCCAACTAATATAGAACCAATAAGAAAAACAAAAATTGAGCCAATCCATGCTTTCTTAAGCCCAAAATTTTCATGTACATAAGGTGATAGTAATATGCCAGCTGCGCAAGCAAGCATATATATGGTAACCGTCCATTGTATATAAGCATAAGGGGCATTAATGTCATTCGAAATAGCGGGTAAAATAACATTAATAATACTGCTATCTAATAATGGCAATATACTAGATAGCGTCATCGCAAATACTAATTTTCTTTCTAAGATGGTTAGGTCTAGCGATTGTTTCATATTAAATCCTTTCCATATTATATTTAGTGGCGCCTTGTGTATATATTCCGCCGAATGTTAATGATGTAATTTCTTTATAATTTTTATGTTTTCCTTTCATATATCTGTTTCCTTATTAAAACCAGATTATTAAGCAATTAATAAATTTGAAAATTACTAATTAATTTGTCTAAAAAAACGATTATTTTGTTGATTTACACCTTATCTATTTATTGCTAACGTGTTACCTTTAACTTAATTGAGAAGACTTTAGGATAGCCAGTAGAATAGCGTTTTACTAGCCAATTTAAGCCACAAAATATCCCATCGGGGCCATATAAATGAATATTCCACTCATTTCTCCACAGCTTGCTTCTTCTGATAGCGAACCGATGATCATATCGACATCCAGCCACTCTTCACAAAGAGTGACACAACGTCATGGTCATTCGAGAGGACAGTTACTCGGCTCATTACAGGGATTAATTTCAATTGAAGCAGAAAGTAGTCAATGGGTAGTGCCTGCAACTCATGCTGTCTGGATCCCCCCGAATGTACAACATAGTCTTCTTGGAACGCATGGACCATTCGAAGGATGGAGCCTCTATATACAAAAAAATGCATGCATTAAACTACCTATCAAACCATGCATTTTAGAATTATCTGACTTATTGCGCGAAGCAATTAACCGAACCATGTCATGGCATAATTCAGAACTGCAACCAGAACAGAAGCGATTAATTGCCGTGATACTTGACGAGATTAGAACAATCCCGCAAGTTGAGCTAGCACTGCCAATGCCTAAAGATATGCGTCTGTTAAAAATCGCTTTAGCTTTGTCTGATAATCCTAGTGATAATAGAAACATTAATGAATGGGGCGTTTGGGCTGGTATTTCTCGACGTTCATTAACACGTCGATTTACCAATGAAACTGGATTTAATTTTACAGAATGGCGTCAGAAACTGCGCATGTTAAAAGCGTTAGAATTGCTTGCTGCTGGAAAACCAATTACAGAAATATCTTTATATTTAGGTTATGACAATATTAGTGGATTTATTGCTATTTTCCGGCGGAATTTTGGGGTAACACCAGGTAATTATCAAAGAGCCATGCGAAACCGTCTCTGATGGCGAAAGTTTACTAATACTACTATTCAAAATGATAATCATATTAATGATAAATTAAGCAAATAAACCTTTGCCAAATTTCATAACTTAATTAGCAAGAAAAGTCCTTTTAAGTAAGCTGAAAAAATTTGAGGAGCGGGGTTTTTGCAGACTAAAATCCATCCATTAAATCACTAAAACTAGTTATCACATTAGCTAGGGTCAATAATAAAAGTTTATTTTGATAAATCAGTTTAGTGCTTCTCATTTAGCGACATTAGCAAAGTGCTGACAACAAAGTGAGATTAGCATGGCAAACCGGGAAGTTTGGCAAGGCTGTTGTTTGTCAGGAACAAATCACAGCCGCTGCGTTAACAGCGAACGATGGCGGAAGGCAGTCACATCGTGACCACTTGCGTAGTCGCCGCGGGAGTTGGTAAAGAGGGTTCGCGCCAACCCTCTTTACTCGGACGTAACCTTGGTATTGAAATAACCACCAAACAACAAAACGTCCGAAACTCACCGAATAAAAAAATTTGAGGAACGGGGTTTTTAAAGCCCAAAATCTTCCAAAAAAACAATTCTAAGGTGTTAGGTTGCGCAAAAACAGCTATTTGCCTTTTGCTGTACAATCTCCCAGACAATGTTTATAGTAGTTTATATTCTGAATTAATATTGGTTTTGATTACTAGCGATATTATGAAGCTTCAACAGTTACGTTACATTTTAGAAATTGCCCGCTCAGGCTCAATCAATGAGGCTGCTAAAAATTTGTATATTACTCAACCAAGTTTATCAACCGCAGTGAAGGAGTTGGAAGCTGAATTTGGTATTGAAATTTTTGTACGGACATCTAAAGGAGTTTCATTATCGACTGATGGAGTTGAATTTTTAGGTTATGCAAAACAGGTTTTAGATCAAGCTCAGTTGCTAGAACAGCACTATGCTAAAAAAGTACCTTCCAAACAACTGTGTAGCATATCAACCCAACATTATGCATTTGCAGTAAACGCTTTTGTTAATTTAATCAAAAAGAATCATACGGATGAATATGAGTTTACCCTACGTGAAACTCGCACTTACGATATTATAACTGATGTTGCTAATTTACGTAGTGAAGTAGGTATTTTGTATCTAACTGATTTTAATCAAAAAGTTATTTTACGCTTGCTTAAAGAACATCGTTTAACTTTTAATCCACTATTTGAGGCTGATCCACATGTATTTATCAGTACCAATCATCCTTTGGCGGCCATGAAGTCTTTAACATTAGATGATTTAGAGGATTTTCCCTATCTTTCATTTGAACAAGGCGAATATAACTCTTTTTATTTTTCCGAAGAGATTTTAAGTACTGTGTATCATAAAAAAAGTATTCATGTCAGTGATAGGGCAACGTTATTTAATTTATTGCATGGATTAAATGGCTATACAATTAGTACCGGTGTGCTCAGTACTGATTTAAATGGTTCAGACATTCTATCTATCCCTTTAGATGTCGAAGAAAAAATATTAATTGGCTGGATAACATCACAAAAAGCACAGCTAAGTTTATCGGCACAAAATTATATCGAAGCGTTGAAAAAGCTTATTCAAGAAGAGTATGGTTTTAAGCTCAAATAAGCGTTTGCGATTAATAAATCAAATTGCTATTTCAGTAAATTCCAGTATAATTGCGCACGATTCATATATTTATTATATGAATGCCGAGGGATGTCTGAATTAGAGATCGGTCATTCCATTTTTTATATTTATTTTAAGAGGTTTATTATGTCTCTAACTGTAGAAGCTAAAGCGAAAATCGTTGCTGAATATGGTCGTGGTACTAACGACACTGGTTCAACTGAAGTTCAAGTTGCTCTTTTAACTGCACGCATTAATGACTTACAAGGTCATTTTTCTGAGCATAAAAAAGATCACCATAGCCGTCGTGGTTTATTACGCATGGTATCTAGCCGTCGTAAATTATTAGATTATTTACGTCGTAAAGACTTTGAACGTTATAGCCAATTAATTCAAAGACTAGGTTTACGTCGCTAATTATTTATCTACTTGAAAAGAGGCTTAGGCCTCTTTTTTCATTGTGAAAATTCAAAGCTTTGGTATAATGCAGAGTTCGAAAAGCTAAATAAATGCTTTGAAGATAGAAATTAATAAAATAAAAGATTGTATCTCATGTTTCGCGCGACTAATGAGAGCTCTATAGTTTATAGATTTGTCATTAGTCGTGACAGTGAAATAATCTTTTGTTTAGTATCCCACACATAGTTGAAGTGTGTATCAATATGTTCCAGCATCATGCTGCTTCCTGTCGAAATATCATACTTCAACGTGATTTATTACAAGAGGACATTATTTTGTTTAATCCGACATATCAAAAATTCCAATATGGTCGTCATACTGTTACTTTAGAAACGGGTATTATGGCGCGTCAAGCAACCGCTGCAGTTATGGTTAACATGGACGATACTGCTGTATTTGTCACTGTAGTTGCTAATAAAAAAGTTAAAGAAGGACAAGACTTTTTCCCTTTAACTGTTAACTATCAAGAACGTACTTATGCTGCAGGTCGTATCCCTGGTGGCTTTTTCAAACGTGAAGGTCGCCCAAGTGAAGGCGAAACATTAATTGCCCGTTTAATCGACCGTCCACTTCGTCCATTATTTCCTGAAGGTTTTGTTAATGAAATTCAAATCATTGCAACAGTGGTATCAGTGAATCCTGAAGTAAGCCCTGATTTAGTTGCTATGATTGGTGCATCAGCTGCACTTTGTTTATCTGGCGTTCCTTTCCATGGTCCAATTGGTGCTGCTCGTGTAGGCTTTATCAATGATGAATTTGTGTTAAATCCATCAGTAAAAGAATTAGCAACAAGTCGCTTAGATTTAGTTGTAGCAGGTACCAAAAGTGCTGTATTAATGGTTGAATCAGAAGCTGATTTATTAACTGAAGACCAAATGTTAGCAGCGGTGGTATTTGGTCATGATCAACAACAAGTTGTAATTGATAATATCAATGAATTTGTTGCTAAAGCGAACTGTGAAAAATGGGATTGGGTTGCACCAGCTAAAAATGAAGAGCTATTTAATGCGGTTTCTGAATTAGCTAAAGATCGTTTAGGTGAAGCTTATCGTATTACTGAAAAACAAGCTCGTTATGCGCAAATCGATTTAATTAAAGAAGAAGTGTTAGCCACACTTAAAGAAAAAGATGAAGAACTTGACGAAAACGAAGTTATCAACATTATTGTTGATTTAGAAAGCCAAATCGTTCGTCAACGTGTTATCGCTGGTGAGCCACGTATCGATGGTCGTGAAAAAGATATGATTCGTGCTCTGGATATTCGTACCAATGTATTACCAAGAACTCATGGTAGCGCATTATTTACTCGTGGTGAAACGCAAGCACTAGTTACCGCAACTTTAGGTACTGAACGTGATGCGCAGATCATTGATGAGTTAACTGGTGAATATACCGAACGTTTCCTTTTACATTATAACTTCCCTCCATATTCAGTTGGCGAAACAGGTATGGTTGGTTCACCAAAACGTCGTGAAATTGGTCATGGTCGTTTAGCTAAACGTGGTGTTGCTGCGGTAATGCCAAGCAAAGAAGAATTTCCATATACTGTACGTGTAGTTTCTGAAATTACTGAATCTAATGGCTCTTCTTCAATGGCTTCAGTTTGTGGCGCATCATTAGCATTAATGGATGCTGGTGTACCAATTAAGTCTTCTGTTGCTGGTATTGCAATGGGTCTTGTTAAAGAAGGTGATAACTTTGTAGTATTATCTGATATTTTAGGTGATGAAGACCATCTTGGTGATATGGACTTTAAAGTAGCTGGTACCCGTGAAGGTGTAAGTGCACTACAAATGGATATCAAAATTGAAGGTATCACTAAAGAAATTATGCAAGTTGCATTAAACCAAGCTAAAGGTGCACGTTTGCATATTTTAGGGGTAATGGAACAAGCGATTAATAAACCTCGTCAAGAGATATCTGAATTTGCTCCTCGTATCTATACGATGAATGTTAATCCAGATAAAATCCGTGATATCATTGGTAAAGGTGGTGCAACGATTCGTGCATTAACTGAAGAAACCGGTACTACCATTGAAATAACTGATGATGGTACAGTGAAAATTGCGGCATCTGATGGTAATAAAGCACAAGATGCAATTGCACGTATCAATAATTTAGTTGCTGATGTTGAAATTGGTAAAATTTATACCGGTAAAGTCACTCGAATTGTTGATTTTGGTGCTTTTGTTTCAGTTATTGGTGGAAAAGAGGGACTTGTACATGTTTCTCAAATCGCTGATCATCGAGTTGAAAAAGTTGCAGACTACTTAAAAGTAGGTCAAGAAGTGAATGTTAAAGTACTTGAAATTGATCGCCAAGGTCGAATTCGTTTAAGTATGAAAGATGCGGTTGAGTCAGCCCCAGAAGTTGCACCAACAGCTGAATAAAATATGATTCACTAGGAGCTTAATATATGAGATTATTCAACCTGCGAATGTGGTGCTGTATGTTTGCAGTTATTATTTTGTCAGGTTGTTCTAATTCTCTGCCTTTACTTGTTTTTCCTGAGCAAGTTTCGTATGATGATGAGTTGAAAATAGCTGAAATTAGTCAACAGTTATCAAAACGAAATCTTGATACTGTTTCGCGAATGCAGCTAATTTTTGAACGAGGAATTATTTACGATTCATTAGGGTTCAAAGCATTTGCACAAAGTGATTTTAATCATCTTTTAAGCTTTAATCCAGAAATCCCCGATGTTTATAATTTTCTTGGTACTTATGCGCTAAGAGATGGTGATTTCGATAATGCTATGATGGCATTTAATACTACATTAGAAATAGATTCATCTTATGCTTTTGCTTATTTGAATCGTGCAATTGCTTTGTATCGTACAGGACATTATCAAGCTGCACAGCTTGATGCACAAAAATTCTATCAATATGATGTCAATGAACCAATTCGTGTTTTATGGCTTTATTTGATTGAAAAAGAAGTAAATAAACAAACTGCCCTAACTCAGTTGCAAAAACGTTATGACAAACTTAACGATAGAAAGAGTTATGGTAGTGATATCATTGCATTTTATTTAGGTAATATTAGTGAATCTAAATTAATGCAAAACCTTCAACAAGGTGTTGAAAATGACCGGCAATTAGCCGAACGCCTATGTGAAGCGTACTTTTATTTAGGTAAATATTACCTAGGTAAAGGTAACAATGAGCGTGCCAAAATATTATTTAAATATGCTTTAGCTAATAATATTTATAACTTTGTTGAACATCAACAGGCACTCTACGAAATTAAGTTACTTGAAGAAAAGTAACAAGGGTCATGCCAGTTTTAAAAGTGAAAATATTGTTATAGCGTAGTTCTGATTTGCCCATGATATTCTCAATTATTTTTATGCTATCTATCTTTTGTATTAAATAAAGTAATTATTTAAGCAACAGTTATGCATGTTTGATTGTTGATTATTGGCAGTTAGTTATTGGGGTGAGTTGTAAATTTTCAATTTAGTGAGCTGGCATAAATTTATATAGTGTTTTATTTAGGTAATGTAATATTTTATGAGCAATATTGTAATCCTCATAAATTATCTTGATTAGTAATTATCAGGTTTGTTGCTAACTTAAAATTAAGCCTATATATCCAATTTGCAAGCGAGTTTACATGACAACAGAAATATCTTTTATTGACCTTGGTTTATCTGAGGAAATCCTTAACGCATTAAATGATCTTGGTTTTACTAAACCATCGCCAATCCAAGCAGAATGTATTCCTTTACTTTTACAAGGGAACGATGTGTTGGGTATGGCACAAACTGGTAGTGGTAAAACTGCTGCTTTTTCCATTCCTTTTTTGATGAATATTGATGCTAATTTAAAAGCACCACAATTATTGGTTTTAGCACCAACTCGTGAATTGGCAATTCAAGTTGCTGATGCCTGTGCTGAATATGCAAAATATGTGAAAGGCGTAAAAGTTTTACCACTGTATGGTGGTCAACGTTATGACGTGCAATTACGTGCATTAAAACAAGGTCCACAAATTGTAGTGGGTACTCCAGGTCGATTGCTAGATCATTTAAATCGTAAAACATTAGATCTTTCAAACCTTAAAGGTTTAGTTTTAGATGAAGCCGACGAAATGTTAAGAATGGGCTTTATTGATGATGTTGAAAGTATTATGGCTACGATCCCAGAAGATCATCAAACTGCACTATTTTCAGCAACAATGCCGGCACCAATTCGTCGTATTACTAAACGTTTTATGCATAACCCGAAAGAAGTACAAATTAAAGGTACTAATCAAACTGCACCTGATATTGATCAAAGCTATTGGTTAGTACGCGGTATGCGTAAAAACGAAGCAATTGTACGCTTTTTAGAAGCTGAAGATTTTGATGCAGCAATTATTTTTGTTCGTACCAAAACAGCAACATTAGATGTCGCTGAAGTATTAGAAAAAAATGGTTATAGTTGTGCTGCTTTGAATGGTGATATGACTCAGCAACTTCGTGAGCAAACGCTTGATCGTTTACGTAATGGCCGATTAGATATCCTAATTGCAACTGATGTGGCTGCTCGAGGTTTAGATGTTGAGCGTATCAGTTTAGTTATTAACTATGATATTACTCTTGATTCAGAATCTTATGTTCACCGTATTGGGCGAACTGGTCGTGCAGGTCGTGCAGGACGAGCAATTTTATTTGTTGATAGTCGTGAACGTCGTTTACTTAAGAATATTGAACAAACAATTAAAAAGCCGATTCCTGAAGTAGCATTACCATCTAAAGAGTTGCTTGAAAAACGTCGTTTAGCGAAATTTAGTCAGAAAATTCAGCAACAATTAGAAAGTGCCGATTTAGATCAATACCAAGTGTTATTAGAGCAAATCCAAGCAGATAGTGGCGCAGATCTTGAAACGATTGCAACAGCATTATTGAGATTAGCTCAGAGTGATCGTCCGTTGATTCTACCGCCAGATCCAGTATTTAAACCATCAAGAGAATTTCGTGATCGTGATAATCGAAATGGTGAACGTCGCTTACGTGGCGATAATCGTGAATCACCAAAACGTCGTGAACGCCGAGATGTGGGTGAAATGGATATGTATCGTATCGAAATTGGTAAAGAAAACGGTGTTGAAGTGCGTCATATTGTTGGTGCAATTGCTAATGAAGCCGATATTAGTAGTCGCTATATTGGTAATATCAAACTTTATGAAACTTATTCAACCGTTGAGTTACCAAAAGGCATGCCGAAAGATATTCTTAAGCATTTTGAACGGGTTAGAGTACTTAATCAACCAATGAAAATGAGCTTGGTAGCAGGTAAGCCATCTGAAGCTAAACGTGGACGTAAAAGTAGTAAACCAGAATCTAATGACAAAGGTTTTGCGAAAAAACGTGGCCGTCCTAGCGCACCTAAGTTCTAATATTTTTTAGGTTTACTTCTTAAGAACCTCTGCCAAATGGCAGGGGTTTTTTATTGCTTATCTTTTAGATTGTTACCTGCATTTTTCGGCAAGGTAATAAAGTCAATCATTGCTAACAAGGTCATTCCTGCCACCATTAATAGTGCTAACCTAAAATCTTCTACCATTAAACCAGTTTGGCTATGGCCATTATAGCTAGATGCAATAAATAGAAATAAAGCACTTAACACAATGCCGAGTACGTTATTTAGCTGCTGGAAAATGGTAGATAAAATGTTAGCGCTCTGTATTTCTGTTTTATCAATTTCTGAAAAACTAAGCGTGGTGATGGTAGTAAATTGAATAGAACGAGCACCACCGGAAAAGAATAGAACTAATATAATCCAGATGATAGGTGTTTGTGGCGTGAAAAGAGCACATAACACAAAACTGGAAGATAATATCAGCCCATTGATAATCAGAATTTTGCGGAACCCAAACTTGTGAATTAAAGGTGTATTTACTGTTTTAAGCAGGATATTGCCGGCAAACAATGATAGCAGTAGTGAACCAGCAGTTAACGGCGACCAACCAAAACCGACTTGAAACATTAGCGGTAAGATAAACGGAGCACTATTTAAGCCAATACGTATTAATGAACCACCAAAAAATGTCATTCTAAATGTACGTTTAGAAAAAGCATATAGACTAATTAATGGATGTTGAGTATGAGCTAAATGATAGTAGGCAAAGATTAATATTAGGCTACCGACCAAAGATATTATTACGCCTATCCAGAGACTACTATTTGAATGAGAAATCATTTCAAGCCCATAAACAAATAGTAATAGGCCTAAACCACAGCTGATAAATCCAACACTGTCAAATATACGTTTTTCAGGTAATTCTTTTGGTAATAATCGATGAGCGAAAAATAGGGCGATAAAACCTAATGGAATATTAAGAAGAAATATCCAGTGCCATGTTAGATATTGAGCAAAGAAGCCACCAATAATCGGTCCCATTAATGGTGCAATTAAGCCTGGCCAAACTAAAATAGAAATAGTGCTGACTAAATGTTGTTTTTCCGTTCGACTTAATACCACCGTTCTGCCTACAGGCACCATTAATGACCCACCTAAACCTTGAATTAATCTTGCGATGGTAAACATGGTCAGATTAGTCGATATGGCACACAATATTGATGCTAACATAAATAAAATAATCGAAATCGAAAAGACTCGATAGGCGGTGAAACGGTTGGCGATCCAGCCACTGGCAGGCAAACCGATTGTAAGTGCTAGCATATAGGCACTAATCCCAATAGATAAATCTTGAGGATTGGTTAGAAATGACTTTGCCATAGCTGGAATTGCCGTGGTGATCACTGTAGCGTCTAGATTTTCCATGAAAAACGTCGCAGCGACTAAAATCGCCATTTTTCGGACGTGACTATTTTGTTGTATCATGTAGTTTGATTAATTCGGCAAAATAACAATAAAACTTTAATATACGCCAAAAGTTTGTGTTGTGGTAAAGGTTTTTAACATTTTGCCCTTAATTGTGATTAAGAGTATACTAATGTTATATTAATCGGTAAAACAGAGGTAGAGGTACACAATGACAGATTCTTTAAATAAATGTAAAGCTAACGAAACACCTGTATGTTGTTGCGTTGATGTAGGTACAATTATAGACAATGAAGATTGTAGTGCAGAATATGAGCATGTTTTTACATCTGAATCAGAAGCAAATGCCAAATTAGCTACATTAACTCAAGCTGCAAAAGCTGTTGAAACAGAGCCTTGTGAAATTAACAGCAGCATCGATAAAGTTGAAAATGGCTATAAATTAACAGCTAAATTTACTTTCTGCTGTGGCGCTGAATGTATGATTTTCCAATTGAAATTACGTTAATTATTCATTTATGAAAGTTTGTATTATGAGACATGGTGAGGCAGGTTTTGCTGCTTCATCTGATGCAAGTCGTACTTTAACTGATTATGGTTTAAAACAAGCCTGTCAGGCTGGACTATGGCTTAATCAACAAAATTTTAAATTTGATTTAGGGTTAGTCAGTCCTTATTTAAGAGCCCAACAGACTTTCACTGAATTATCCTCTCACTGCCGAGTTTCTCAATTCGAAACTGATAATCTTTTGGTACCTGGCGGTAGCCCTTCTCATATTGCTGATTTATTAATGACACTGCCCGATCGTGGTATCGAAAATGTGATTATTGTTTCGCATCTACCTCTAGTTGGTTATTTGGTTAATGAGTTATGTCCAGATGTTTCACCACCAATGTTTCCTACAGCTGCTATTGCTTGTGTTGATTTGTCCGCCAATACGGCAGGAAAGCTAGAATGGTTTCATGTAGTGGAATAAAAAAGCTTAATTTATTTGATTTACCTTTAACTGGTCGAACGCTAATCGAAGCGTCAGCAGGAACGGGTAAAACCTATTCGCTCGCATTTATTTATCTGCGATTATTATTAGGTATCGGGGAAAACAGTTACCCCACCCCTCTTGATGTTAATCAGATTTTAGTGGTGACCTTTACTAAAGCCGCTACGCAAGAACTGCGATCTCGTATCAGGCAAAATATTCAAGAATTACGATTAGGGTTGTTACAAGGTCATCATGATGATCCAATTTATCAACAATTAATTGATTTAGTTGATGATAGCAACCAAGCAATACAGAAATTAACACAAGCTCAACAATCAATGGATGATGCGGCGATTTATACGATTCATGGTTTTTGTCAACGTATATTGACTAGTCATGCTTTCGAATCAGGTGTACTGTTTGAACAAACATTGGTAACTGATGAACAAGATCTAAAGTTGCAAGTTGTGCAAGATTTTTGGCGTCACTATTTTGTTCCTCTCGACAAAGCCTTAGCCTACCTGATTCTTGACTATTGGCAGGATCCAGAAACATTGCTATCTGATATCAGACCTTATTTAAATATTGAATTTGCTGAGCAGCAAGAAGAACATATTGATATCAATGGCAAGATCCAGCAATTTTATCAAAAATATTTTCAGCAGATTAGTCTAATCAAAAAACAGTGGTTAGATTCAATTGCCGATCTGCCAGAAATAATTGCTCAATCAGGCGTTAATAAACAATCCTATAGTAGCCGTAATTTACCTAATTGGTTGGCAAAAGTTACTGCTTGGGCGCAGATGCCAATTCGTTCATTTAAACTACCTAGTGAGTTAACTAAATTTAGTCAGTCGATTTTAATTGAAAAAACTAAGCAAGGTAAAATTCCTCCGCTCCATGCAGTTTTTAAGAGTATTGATGCGCTATGTAATAGTTCTATTGATTTACGTGGCGAAGTTCTAATGGATATCGTTAAAGTCATTCAAAAGCGTATTTATATTCAGAAGATCAAACGTGGTGAAATGAGTTTTGATGATCTCTTAAGCCAGTTGAACCGAGCGCTACGTGCTAGAAATGGTAATCGATTAGCTGAGAGTATTGCGAAAAAATACTGTGTAGCGTTGATTGATGAATTTCAAGATACCGATCCGGTGCAGTATAAAATTTTTGATCGTATCTATAATCGTTTTCCGAAAGAGACGGGTTTACTGTTTATTGGTGATCCTAAACAAGCGATTTATAGCTTCCGTGGTGCAGATATTTTTACATATCTAAAAGCAAAATCATCAACCGGTGAAAATAATTTTACTATGCAGGTCAACCATCGTTCTTCATCATCCATGGTGAATGCGGTTAATGCATTGTTTAATCATCATGATAATCCGTTTATTTTTGAAAATATTCCATTTTTACCAATGGAAAGTGCCGAACGTAATCAACAAAAAGGTTTAATTATCAATAATCAAGAGGTTAATGCTTTAGCGGCATACTTATTACCTGATGAAGTTAGCTCAAAAACGGATTATCAAGAACATATCGCTAACTGTTGTGCTAAGCAGATTGTGACGTGGTTGACCGATCCGACCATTTTATTGAAGGATAAAGATGGTCAACGACCAATTACAACTGCTGATATTGCCATTTTAGTCCGTACCGGATACGAAGCTGAGATTATCCAACAAAAGTTAACCAGTGTTGGAGTTAAAAGCGTTTATTTATCTAATCGGAGTAGTGTCTTTCTAGCTAAAGAGGCACAGGAGGTCCTGTGTTTATTACAAGCAGTGCTTATGCCAGAAAATGAATCGGCTCTACGCTTAGCTTTAATGACGACACTGTTGGGTCAAACCATGACTGAACTTGAGCAAATAACTGACGATCAAGATATATGGGAAGGTTTGATAGAGGAGTTTAAACAGTATCAGATTATCTGGCAATATTATGGTGTGTTAGTCATGTTGCGCCGGATGATGAAAAAACGTCAGTTAGCTGAAAATATATTAGCTAGCCCAAATGGTGAACGTACTTTAACTAATTTGATGCATCTAGGCGAGCTATTGCAAGAAGCGGCCGACGAACTTGATAGTCCACATGCTTTGGTTCGTTGGTTATCAAGACAAATTGTCAGTCCTGATGCAAATTTAGAAAATCATGAGCAACGATTAGAAAGTGATGAAAATTTAGTAAAAATTATTACTATTCATAAATCTAAAGGTTTAGAGTTTCCTATTGTTTGGTTACCATTTGCAGCTCAATTTCGAAATTCAGATAGTCAGTTTTATCATGACAAAAATAATGACTATCAACCAACTTATGCTTGGCTATTAACCGATGAAATAAAACAACAGATTGAAGATGAACGTTTAGCCGAAGATTTACGTTTACTTTATGTTGCTATGACACGTTCAATCTTTCATTGTAGCGTTGGTTTAGCATCATTAAAAAACAGTCAGTCTGCGATTGATTATTTATTAAAAGGTGACTTACGTTCAATTGCTAAATTTGCTGATTTGATTGAGTTACAATTACCTATTTTAGGTGAGCAGTATAATGCTGAATTAGCCGCCAATCTTTCACTTACCGCCAATGTATTTAAACGTAAATTATCTAATAGTTGGCGTGTAACTAGTTATACCGAATTACAAAAACATAATAATGTAGTTGGTTTTAATTCAGCTATGCTTAGCGATTGGCGTGAAAATAATCTCGAATCCGTCGACTCATTATCAACTGAAGAGCAATATGATATCCATCATTTTCCAAAAGGTGCATATGTTGGTACATTATTGCATTCCATTATGGAAAATTTAACGCCAACTAATGCCGAGGAATTATGCACTAGTACGATTAAAAAATTGAGTTTACCACCGCATTGGTTAACAGTGCTAAATGAATGGTTAAAAAAGGTTTTAGCAACGAAACTAAATAAAAGACAAGATCAAGGTGGCCCGTTATTAGCCGATGTTTTAAATAGCCAATGTATTAATGAATTACAATTTTATTTTCCTATTCGCAGTGCAGTGACCAGTAAGCAATTAGATAGTTTGTGTAAAGAGTATGATGATTTATCCAAACAATGTCCTTCATTAGATTTTGAAACTGTACAAGGTATGCTAAAAGGATTTATCGATTTAGTGTTTGAGTATCAGGGTAAATATTATATTGTTGATTATAAATCAAATTGGTTAGGTGACGGGGTAGAGGCTTATACCGAGTCAGCATTAAATCAAGTTATGTGTGAGCATCGTTATGAGCTGCAGTATCAAATTTATTGTTTAGCCCTGCATCGATTTTTACGAAGCCGTTTAGCTGATTATCAATATGAAACTCATTTTGGTGGTATTTATTATCTATTTTTACGGGGACTTCCTAAACAAGGGATATTTTATCATCGACCAAAGCAACAGTTTATAGAAAAACTCGATAAGTTATTTGATGGGATAGATTTAACTTAAATAACGAGGCACAAATACTTGTGATTTTTCGATATCGAGACAACAAAATTGTGTTGGTTTTATCGTTAACTATCTATTTATTATGATGATTTTTTTAGTCAGTACATATTCACTTTTATCATTTGATTGGTAACCGCCAATACGATAATGCCTACTTATTTTCAATTATTGTAATATGGCCATTAAGTTAGCAGTTGCTGAGAATTTTTACATGCCTAAACAAATCACTTTTAGATAAAATCATACACACAAATAAATATTGTTGTTCATTGTTCTTCCTGCTTTCTATCGTGATCGTTTTTTTGATGAAAATACTGATAAATAATCTTTATTTTTGTCTGTTGATTATTTCAGCAATAATCAAATTATTAGATTGTCTTTTCAATAGTTCGTCGTTTAATAATTGTTAATTAATATTATGATTTTACTTGCTAAGCATAAATATTCGTTTACTAAAAAAGAGTTTTGCTAACATTTTGTAATCGGTTACATTAAATTTTATTTAAAAATGTTATAAAAAACAATGAGCTTTGACAGGAGTAAAATATTAATGTGACAATTGTCACATTCCAGAGATTTATTTGTTAAATGATCAAGTTTATTGGTTATAGTAAATAAGCTTATTTAATAAGCGTTGGATTGCTACCGTAGCAGTATAACGGGCAAAACCTAAAGCATAGATTATTAATCTACGCTTTAGGTTTTTTTTTGTCTCAATTTTTTGAGACTTCTTTAATCTCTATTAAATAATGAGTAGAAAAAAATGAAATATTTAACTAAAGCAGTATTAAAAGTAAAACCTAAACGAATTGTTTTAATTACTTTACTTGGCTTGTGCTATATACCGAACTCTTTTGCTACTACTCAAGATGAGTTAGAGGCTAGAATATCAATGTTAGAGCAAAAATTATTAGCACTATCTCAAGAGTCAATAGATTTAAAAAAACAAGTTATTGAATCGAATAAACAACTCGCACAATTGAATAAAAATATTCAACAACAACAGGTTGTAATTAATAATCAACAGAAAGCATTGAAAAAACAGAGTGTTGCTGTAGCAAATGTTCAAAACAATGCCGATTCTAAAGTTGTTACACTACATCAGCCCGCACTCGATAATCAAATTGTGTTAATTAATGACGCCAAAGCAAACGGTAGTAAAGACCAGTCAACAGCAACTAAAACAATTAAAAATGCCTATACCCTTTCTGAGTTTAAAGATTTTATCAAAGATGAAATTGGTTTTTCATTCAATGGTTATTTCCGAGGTGGTTGGTCTACTTCAAAAAATGGTAAACCAAAAAATTATGCTGAAGGGGCCTTAGGTAGATTTGGTAATGAATATGGTGGCTGGTATGATCTGGTATTCAAACAGAAGGTGTATGATGAAGATGGTCATAGGGTTGATGCCATTGTTATGATAGATGGTAATGTGGCTACGAATAAGGCCGCTGGTTTGTTTAATACCCAAGATGATAATATTATGCAGTTTTCTGATATCTATTTATCGACTAAAGGATTTATCCCTGGTTTTCCTGATGCAAATTTATGGGTAGGTAAACATTCACTTCCATATAATGAAATTCAAATGTTGGATTGGAAAACGCAAAAAACTCCTGCTGGTGGTGGAATCGGTATTGAAGGTTTAGATGTTGGTGTTGGTAAACTTGATTTAGCTTTAGTAAGAGCTGACGTTAATGTCAAACAAACTAAAAAAACCGAAGTTGTTGAGAACGGTAAAACTGAAATAAAAGAAGTTACTAAGCGTGAAGAAGTTGATTTAAATGAAGTAGAGTTTCGCTATCGAGATATTCCTTTATGGCAAGATGCAACTTTGGCGATTAATGGCCGTTACTCGGCACCAAATAAATCGAAAATC
The DNA here is from genome assembly GCF_002142015.1 of Gilliamella sp. A7. Lineage (NCBI taxonomy): Bacteria > Pseudomonadati > Pseudomonadota > Gammaproteobacteria > Orbales > Orbaceae > Gilliamella > Gilliamella sp. A7. The sequence goes on along the minus strand of NZ_NASN01000005.1, from coordinate 36,849 downwards.
CAAGATAGTGTCAGTGTCAAAAATGCTTGGTTAGGTAGTTTTGTTCTAAGACAAAATAATTTCTTTGGCGGATTTAATCAATTAACCTTACAAACTGCAACTAATTCAGTGGCTTCTCAATTAGCTAATATTAATACTAATAACCCTGAATTTGCAGCTAATTCTGATAACGATTATATTGGTACGCATACTGGCGGTAAGGCTTATCGTTTAGTATCTGAAGGTGAGGCATATTTAGCTGATAAAGTCATAGTCGCTCATGCTTTAGCTCTAACAACCGGTAAAGATGTTTACTCGTATGACTTGAATTTAGCTCATACTGATTTTACTAGTTTCAAATCGGCAATAAGACCTGCCTATATTTGGGATACTTACAATCAAAGTGGTGTTGAGTTAGGTTACTTTAAACAAAAAAATAAAGTTAAAGGCAAAAGTTATACTGAAGAAGGGATTAAAACAACACTCTTCCATTCATTTAAAGTGGGAGAGAGTATCTTAACTTCAAGACCAGATATTCGTTTTTATGTTTCGTATATAGAGTCAATGCAAAATGAAATTAGTAAATTTGATTTTAATGGCAAAGAAAATCAAATTAGTTTTGGTGTGCAAACCGAAGTTTGGTTTTAGATACCCTTGTCTGAGTAAAATATAATGTTAATGTCGAAAACTGTTGTTAAAAGGTTTTCGACATTTGTTAGCCTTAAACTTAATATTAACTAGCGAATATTGTTAACTGAATATCTTTTAGTTAAGGTTGGAATAAATACATTGATTAAGTTAGCCGGAGGTGGTTCTCCTTTTGCCAATCGTAATGCAAGTTCAGCAGCTTGTTCGGCCATGGTATGTAGTGGATAACGAATAGTTGTTAGCTTAGGATGTAAATATCGAGCAATTAAAAGATCATCAAATCCAATGATTGAAACATCATTCGGAATTTTTATATCATTATCATATAATACAGACATAGCTCCAGCAGCCATTGAATCATTGTAACAGGCAATCGCCGTAATTTGTCGATTTCGTTCTAAAAGTGACATCATTGCTTGTTCTCCTCCTTCTTCATTAGGCGAGGCGAAGGCAATGAAATTATCATTAATATCAATATTATATTCCATTAATGCATCTTTATAACCCTGCAATCTATCTACTGCATCTGATATGCTATGGTTAGAACATAAATATCCAATATTGGTATGACCATGCTGAATTAAATGTTTAACTGCTAGGTATGAACCATAACGACCATCAAGCGCAATACAGCGTTTTTCAAAACCTTTTAATATCCGATTAATTAGAACCATACCAGGTACTTGCTGCATTAATTTTATTAGTTGATCATCGGGTAACATTTTTGCATGCACAACTAAAGAAGAACAACGGTGTTCTATAAGATTGGTTATAGCACTATATTCTTGCTGTTTATTATGATATCCATTACCAATTAGCAAAAAATGGCCATTTTTCGATGCAATTTTTTCAACTGTGCTTATCATGGCTCCAAAAAATGGATCGGATAGGTCTGCTACTACGATACCTATAGTGTTAGAGTTTTGCTGGGATAATGCTCGGGCGTTAGCATCAGGATAATAACTTAATTTTTCCATGGCTTTTTTTACTGTTTCACGTGTCTTATCACTGACATTATCAGCGTTATTAATTACTCGTGATACTGTTGCAACGGAAACCTTTGCTAATTTTGCAACATCTTTTATTGTCGCCATAAAAAGTCCTTTTAAAGTATTACTTTTAACTATATTGCCAATATAGAGCTTTTAGACCATTAATTGATCAAAATAAATATCTCGTAAATTGGCGGAAAACCTAAGATTCAAATACTACTATTACATTTAGCCATTAAAATAAATTGAAATAAACAGTAATATTCTGAATATCTACTTAACTGGTTATAATAGAACAAAATTTTTAGTTTGCCAATAAGCTCAGTTTTATATGAATCGTTTTACTATAAATATATTAATATAGAAGATATAAAAATATTAACCAACAAAATTCAGCAGAAAAATTATTTATTTTAGTTTGTCATTATTTCTATTGATATGCTGTGATAGGATTTAATTTTAGTAATGGAAAATAAATATTTATTAACTAATGGTGTTGGATAATTAACTGCATAGCATGATTATTTGCTACTAGATCGATATTTTGATGAGATCAGAAAATACTAATTTGCTACAGTTAATCAGTAACTATATCAACTACATCTAAATCCAAGTTTCATTTTTAATAAACGTCGTTAGATTAAATTTTGCCATGATAAATAAAGCTACATTTTGTTTTTGATTTACTACATCACAATTTTAAGATGTAAAGTTATCATCAATCTTAAAAAGATATTCTCACCATTTAATAAAACATTTATCTTAATTTTAAAAGATGAATTAAGCACAGTGACTATCAGTAAAGCTATTGTATTAAGGTTTATTTTTGTAATCGATTACTTTATTTGTGCTTTTTTATGATAATTGTAGTTTGTTAATGATGATTATCATTATGTTTTTTTGAATGGTTTTATATTGTTTTTATTTGTTTTTATATTTGTTTTAATAATTTTGTTTTAATTTTGTAATCGATATCATTTAATTGGGGTTGATAAGCTAAAATTAACAAATTTTTATTACAAATCGTTGTGCGAAAAGCCTACATTTTATGTTATTATGTTTTTATTGAGGGTGGAAATTTAAAATATCATGAAAAAACAGAATATTATTACATTACTTTCTTTAATTGCTATGACTTTTTGTGCAAATGCTGTTGATAAATATGTTACTGAAAATGTTGATATTTATTTGCGTCGTGGTCCAGGTACACAATATGCTTATTCAAACACTGTTAAAGTCGGTCAAAGGGTAACTGAACTTGGGAAAAGTACTGATGGTAAATTCACCCGAATACAGTTGCCTAACGGCAATTCAGCTTGGATTGAATCTAATAAATTAAAAGACCAACCTAGTTTTAAAGAACTTATGCCATCATTGGAAGCACAACTCGCTGAGTATAAAGATAAAGTTGATAATGCAGAAAAAAATAAACAAAATGCTATCCGAGATTATGTGGAAAAACTACAAAAAGCAGAACAATCGATTGAAAGCCTACAAGCTAAGAATAATGAGTTAGAACAACTTAATAAACAGCAGGAGATTAAGCTTGAGTCTATGTTAAATCAAGTTGATGATAAGCGTCGTGATCTGATTGTAACTTGGTTTACTTATGGTGGATTAGTGGCTGGCGGTGGTTTGCTTTTAGGTCTTATTTTGCCGGCTATTATGCCTGGTCGTCGTAAAAAAGATCGTTGGATGCGTTAAATGAGTAAAATCTATCTTGTTGGCGGTTCAGTTAGAGATAGATTGTTGCATCTCCCTGTTGTTGATCGAGATTGGGTTGTGGTTGGCGCAACCCCAGATGAACTTTTGGCATTAGGTTACCAACAAGTTGGTAAAGATTTTCCTGTTTTTTTACACCCTAAAACTAAAGAAGAGTATGCTTTGGCTCGAACTGAGCGGAAATCAGGTAGAGGCTATACAGGCTTTATATGTGACTTTAGTAAAGATATTACTTTAGAGCAAGATCTTATTCGACGAGATCTTACTATAAATGCGATTGCCATGGATCAAGAAGGCAATATTGTCGATCCTTATCATGGTGTTAATGATATTAAGCTTAAATTATTACGTCATGTTTCTCCTGCGTTCAGAGAAGATCCGCTACGAATTTTACGTGTGGCACGTTTTGCTGCCCGTTATCACCATTTAGGTTTTAGAATCGTTGCTGAAACGAATTATTTAATGAAAGAGATGGTCTCTGCTGGTGAAATAAATATGCTGACAGCAGAAAGAGTATGGAAAGAAACAGAAAGGGCGTTAGCGACTGAAGATCCTCAAGTTTATTTTCAAGTACTGGAACAATGTGGTGCTTTAGCGTTATTATTTCCATCTCTCAAACTTTCCAGCGCTATTAGTGATGCATTAAAAAAATCAACTTTATTGACCGATGATCTGACCGTGCGCTTTGCAGTCTTGTGTGGTGAGTTTGTATCCAAAACTGAGCTAGAAAAACTTTGTTTACAAATTAAAGCCCCTAATCAATATACAAAACTAGCAATTATGGTGCAGCAATTTCACCATAGTGTTGCTAATGTGACACAGTTAACAGCGGAACAAATTATCGAATTGTTCAATAAAATAGATGTATGGCGCAATCCAGTCCATCTTAATCAATTGCTAATTGCTAGCCAATCTTATGCTAAAACGGAATTATTTCCTCAAGCTCAATACCTTGAACAAGCATATAAATTAGCTCTTGCTGTCGATGTTCAAAATATTATTGCTGAAGGTTATACTGGAAAGTTAATTCATAATGAGTTACAAAAAAGGCGAATTGAAGTGTTATTAAACGGTATTTGATTGCATCTTAATCAATCGCGACTTTTTTTTAAAATATCTAAAAAAAAGGGTTGACGATTTGCCGTAACACAAGCATAATTCGCCTCGCAGTGTTGGTTATGACGTTGCGAATGAAATGGCTACGTAGCTCAGCTGGTTAGAGCACATCACTCATAATGATGGGGTCACAGGTTCGAATCCCGTCGTAGCCACCATTAAGATTAGTTTGTACTTTTACCGAAAGTATACAGTGCGGGTGTGGCGAAATTGGTAGACGCACCAGATTTAGGTTCTGGCGCCGCAAGGTGTGTGAGTTCAAGTCTCTCCACCCGCACCATTTTAATCTTAATGTCTATCCTTTATTGGGGTATAGCCAAGCGGTAAGGCAGCGGGTTTTGATCCCGCCACGCCCAGGTTCGAATCCTGGTACCCCAGCCATTCCAATCTGCTCATATTTTTATATCTGACTTTTTAGTCTATTTTTTATATTGGAACTTTGCCACTATAATCAATTCTATAAAAATATGCAGAATTAGTAGATTTACTAGATATCTAATCTCCATTCATATTGGGGTATAGCCAAGCGGTAAGGCAGCGGGTTTTGATCCCGCCATGCCCAGGTTCGAATCCTGGTACCCCAGCCATTTAATTTTCAAACATTATCTATGTATCACTTTTTTGAGTGAATTAATAATCATCTTTGAAAAATTAGCCACTATTTATTTTTTGATTAAGTTTACTTGTCTTATTTAGTATATAAATGAAGAGTTGCTTTTAACAGTAAATACTAAAGTAGATTATCTGCTTTTTAAAAGCTAAATTAGAATTATTCTAACTATAATAAGAATAAAAATTGCGCTATACCTTCTTATAACGCAATTTATGAATACATTTTCTATTTCAGCACACAAACAAAATATAATTCATTATCTTTCAACTGCCATTCAATAGCGCCTTTTGTTGAGCCTACTGCATATTGGTTATTACTATCTCTTTCATCCGAAGTCCAATATAAACGTCCTTTAGGGAAATGGTTACCGGGATAGGTGTGATGATAATAGTTTTCTACGTTAGTTACATCACCCCATTCAGCTAAAAGATTGTTTCCAACCCGACGATAGTAGTGATTAGTTGTAATGGCTAGACAATTATCTGAATTATTATCAGATTGGCAAGCACCACCACTCGTTATAAGACTTTGGTCACTGTTGGTTAAATCTTCAATAGATGGCACGATATAGTTTCCCTGACAAACACTTCTACGTTGATTATAAGGATGAAAATCTTGACTGGGTGCGGAAAACCATTTCTTAATAGTAAACGAATAAATATCTTCACCATTGGATTTTATAGAAAATGTAGGATTTGCTTCAGTGGCTTCTCCTAGCAATTTGACCTGTACAGCTGTGTTAGCTAGGTAGCTATCTACATCATTGTCACTAATTTTTTTTATCTCTACATTTACTCCTTTTGAACTATTTGATGATGCTATTGTCGATAAATCAAATGGTGCACCGGCGATAAACATGAGAAATCGTGCTTGATCAAATCCTGTAGTTGGAAAACCACCAGAAGTGACTTTATTAATGAACCCCGAATCAACTATGTGTTGATTGTTATCACCCCAAGTTAGATGCGCCCAGTCACCAGTGTAATCTCGATTTTCGAAAGGGAATGAATATACAATTGATGGTCGATTGGCACAAACGGTAGGTTTGATCGCATTGTAAATCAAAAAGTCACTTTTAGGCGTTGAATAAATTGTATAATTTGGCATGCCATATTCAGAAACTAAAGCGATGGTGCCTGAAATTCTGATATATGGGTTCCACCCCAACCGTGCTAGCTCACAAAAGGTTCTATTTCTATCTGATTCCAATAATAAATAGGATATATTGGCTGCTCGATAGAACCAATCTATTTTAAAACCGCCATCAGGTGGGGTTATTTTAGCTATAATATCGCCGTCATCATCAGAGACGTTCTGGCTATCAATTGGATTAGTCGGTGAAAATGGCATTATTATAGGTTCAAAACCATAATCAGACTTTAACATAGTTAACAATTGATTTGGTGTGGTTGTATTAGGATCAACCTGAGGGAAATTTATGGATTTTATTGTATCGTTTAAACTATTTAATTCAGAGTTTATTGTAGTTTGAAATTTTACTCCAAAATAGTGAAAGTTTTGTTGATCATATTCACGTGATCCATTTATACCTATCGCCTCTGGGTTAATAAAATAAGGAGCAGAACCATGGATAACTTCTACTGATTTTGCATTCAAAGCCAAAGCTAAATCGTTCATTAAAAACAGTGAAATTAAAAAGAAAATGATAAATCGTGTTAACCATGGAAATTGAGAAAAAAATATAAATTTAAATCCTTTCAATAACATCATCTTACCTTACCTTTTAATTCTTAAATTTAAATAAAAAAAGTTACATTTATTGTGTTTAAATTATGCTGATACTAATTACTACAAACTTAAATCGTGGAAAGCTTAATTCTCTGATAAAAATGCTTTTTTTATGATTTTCATAATTAGGTAGAGCTTGAAACTAAAAGTTGAGTTACGTAAAAATCCATGTGTAAAAATATGGCATTTAACACATGGATAATTATGTAGTGGATCGTTATTTATATAAATTTACATAAACTGTTTGAATTGTATTGGCACGATTGGCAGAGATTTCTTTAACATAATAGAAATGAGCATCATTAGCGATAGCATATTTTTGTGCAGCTGCACTTATTTCGCTGGTATTATTAAATGTGCCATGGAATACAATGGTTTGATAAGGTCTCATTACTTTGAAAGCATCACTAGTGATTTCATAAGCATCTTGGCCCGCAATGGCTTTAGAGATAATAAAGTCACGGACTGGAGCATCTTTTTTAAATAATGCTACATCAATTTCTTGCTCATGATTTCGAACATCATCGGCAGTAATTGAATAAACATAAAATGCATAAGCATTTTTTTCAGTTGCTATTTTGCTCGCTGAATCCATTATTTCAGAGGTGTTGTTATAGCTACCTTTGAATTTAACTATTTCAAATGGTAAATAATAAAGGGCTTTAGATCGTGGATAAAGCACAATGCCATTATGAGTAACTTCTTCTTTGTTTACGGCAATCGGTGAATTTGATAAATAAATATCAGCATACACAATAGCTCGATCAGTTGAAGTACCTGTAGCTGGTTGTTCAATACCTGTTATATGATAATATTTGGCTCCAGCTGCATCAGCAGCTTTAGATATATCATCTGCTGCATTTTGTGCTTGTAAATAGCTACCAGTTACTGAAATTTCTTTGTAAGGAATGAGGTTATTACTTTCTTCCGCTGTTAATGGTAATGCCGCATAAATATTAGTAACAGGTAGTGATAATAGTAAAGCTAAAGCAAGAGATGATTTATTAAAACGTTTCATAATAATGTCCTTCATATTTATGTTATAAAAATTAAAAAACAATTTGTAACGCTTATTCTATGAGGGTATTGCATGAGAGTTGTGAAACACGAATAACGCTCTCGAAATAAATTTTTTACTAATTCTTTCAGACAGCTAGATAAAACAGGGTAGAAATGATAGAAATGAGAAATAACCGATTAATAGTATATATTAATCAAAATATTTGTGTAGGTACCACTTGATTTTTTTTGAAAGAATTTTTCTTAAAGCATTTTATGTTAAAGCCAAAATGGGATCATTTTTAATCTAACTGTCGTTTATAATTGAGCATTAGTTTTGATAGTACTTATAAAACTATTAATAATTTGAGCAGTTAATCCCCAAATAACAAACTCTTCATATTGATAAAAATGAACATTATGTTGTGATTTTTGTTGCCAATTTGCTGAACGGTTAGGTACCAATTCAAATGGGAAATTGTCATCAGGCTTAAAACCGACTAACATGTTAGCTTGTTTCGGTTGATGATTAATAAACCACTCAAGTGGAACAGTAAAAACAGATTCAACTTCATCTTGATTAAGTATCAAGTTATCTAAAGATTCAATTTTTGCGACAAATGGATAAATCATCATGCCTAACGATGCAATGAATTTAGGTAATTGGCCTAAAATTGTTATTTGATTAATGGCAATGCCTAACTCTTCAAAGGTTTCACGTTTAGCTGTATATTCAGGGCTGTCATCAGTAGCTTCGACACGTCCTCCAGGAAAGCAAATATCACCCGGTTGCCATTTAAGTTTCTTTGAACGTACTTGAAAAAGTAGGTGTAATTGATTTTCGATAGCGATAATGGGTATTAATACAGCTGCTCTATTAATGGTGTGAAATTGGGTTTTGGTTTTTTTAAAGATTGTGATATTTTTTCGATTGTGGTCATAATATTTATTTCGTTTTATTTTTAGATTTACATTCTTTTTACGTTATAATATAAAATTATTGGAGAAATTGTTCGTCAATAGTGCATCTGTTTCACCTGAATAATACTATGCAATACGATATTAATAACATAAAAAAAGAACTTGATGATCTTGCTATTGTGAAACATGAGCGAGCTCGGAGTGGAATGCCTTTGGAATTCCAACGAGTTTTTTCATTATTACCAGTACTTTTTCATTTTCATCATCCAGATCTTCCCGGTTATCTAAATATAGATACGCCATCAGGTATTGCATACTATCAGCCCTCAAACGAGGTTATGGAACAATTACAATATTGTTTCAATTTTAAAAACGCTACACAAACAAAATATTCTGAAATATCTGCATTATATTCAATGGGTAGTACCTGCTCTATTGGACAGGCAGTTACTTCTGATCTTGATATATGGGTTTGTATCGAAAATAATTTATCTACAGTCAAAAAGCAAGCTTTAGTGACAAAGTGTCGATTGATTGAAGAATGGGCTGAGGAACTAGGTGTAAAACTTACTTTGTTTGTCGTTGATGTCGATCGATTTATCAACCAACATCATGAATGTTTGATGGGTGAAAACTGTGGTTCAGCACAACATATTTTATTGCTAGAAGAGTTCTATCGTTCGGCCAATCTTTTAGCTGGTAAACGACTATTATGGTTTGCAGTTCCAGCGGATTTTACTATTAATGATGTCATTTACCCAACTTATGAAACATGTGTCCAAGCATTAGTGGTTGCTAATATAATTAAACGTGAAGAATGGATCGATTTTGGGCCACTTACTGGATTGTCAGCTGAAGAGTATTTTGGTGCAAGTTTATGGCAGCTCTATAAAAGTATCGATTCGCCATTTAAAGCTGTATTAAAAACGTTACTACTTGAAGCTTATTCTTCAATCTACCCTGAAAATAGACCAATTGCTTATGAAATGCGCGAGCATATTCAAAAAGGTGAAATCCACGTTCATCATTATCTTGATTCATACTCTATGTTATTAGATCGAATTTCCAATTATCTAATTGGAATTAGGGATTTTCAACGTCTTGAATTGGTAAGGCATTGCTTTTATTTAAAAGTAAATGAAAAATTATCAGATAATGGTCAGCCGTCGTCATGGCGTCGTAAAATATTATATGAATTAGTACAACAATGGGGATGGAAGCATAAGTTATTGGTAAAATTAGACGCCAGTAAAACATGGAAAATAGAACAAGTACGTGAAATACACGAAATAATGCTTCATACCATGATGACAGGTTATCGTAATTTACTCAATTTCGGTCGTCGCAATAACTTAGATTCTCTTATTAGTCCACAAGACTTGGCCATACTGACTCGTAAATTATATGCCTCGTTTGAAGTTTTACCGGGTAAAATTTCAACATTAAAACTTAATATTTCGGATAATTTGCAAGAAGAAGTATTAACTTTTATTCATGTAAAAGAAGATCGTATCAATCGAGCCGGTTGGTATGTTTATAATCAAACGCCTAAACTAAATTCTATTATTGGTCACCAATACTTAGAATATAGTAAATACTTAGTCAAATTAGTAGGTTGGTGTTACTTTAATGGTTTGATTTCTGATTCAACCAATTTTTATTATTACGATGGTGATGAGCGAGATAATCAAAGAATAACCAAGTTCATCGACGATCTGAAAAATTATTTTCCGATAGATGTACCTACCGCAACTGAAGAACAGTTATATGGTCCTTGTGAAATACGCCATTTGGCTATTATCTTGAATTTAGAAGATGATCCAACTATTAATTTGGAACTTGAAGATGAAATTAGTACTAATGTTTTAAATTATGGCAAGCAAGAATTAAGTTTAGTTGGTTCTATAGATTTACTTTATCGTAATTCATGGAATGAGATCCGTGTGTTACACTTTAATGGTTCTTTATGTGTGCTTGAAGCCATAAAAGCATTACTTAATCGTATGCATAAAGATGCTGATTTACCTAACTCGGTCGAAATTTTCTGTTATAGTAAACATCTTAGTGATGAAATCCGTAAACAAATGAAAAAACTTATGGATGATTGTGTTGATTTACGATTAACTACTACTAAAAATAACTTAACGCAAGTTAAACCACTTAGAATAGATGGTGCTTCATGGTATCTATTTTTTGAACGATTCGGCGTGTCGTTTCATCAGTTTGAAAATGCTATTGATTTTTATGGGGCGGTATCGAATAATAAGGTTCAAGGCAGGCCGTTAAATATCTTAGATGAAAGTAATGAATTACCGAAAGAAATAGATAGTGTCGCTTATGAAGGCATTATTCAATTCTTCTTTGAAGATACCACCACGGGATTTGATTTATATATTTTAAATGAGCATAATCAAATAGAAATATACCGTAATTGTAATGGTACTAAAGAAAATATGGTTAAAGACATCAATGATTTTTATGTATTATCCGATGACCGTTTTACTTTCACTACCAGTAGTTCTGTTAATTTTAATTTACCGCAATTTTATCAAATCACATATAATGATGCAGGTAAGCGTGAAATCTTCTTATTGAATTAGTTATCTTAAAACAATTTGCCCATACGTTTAATAAAATCGTTTTTTATTAGTATATAAATTATTAAAAATAAAAATAATTAGTTAAAAAAATGAAACTTCCATTAAAATAATGGGAACTTTTTTCAAATTTACGACTCTAACTGTTAGAGTGCACAATTTTGGGCCAACTAATAGTTATTAACATAGTGAGGAATGGCCTTTAATGGGGGAGCAAATAACAGACCAAGTTTTAGTTGATCGCGTTTTAGACGGAGATAAAAATGCGTTTAATTTACTTGTCGTTCGTTATCAAAATAAGCTAGCTCATTTGGTATCACGTTATGTATTACCTTCTGAAATCCCTGATGTTGTGCAAGAAACTTTTATCAAAGCTTATCGTTCGTTAAGTTCTTTTAAAGGTGAAAGTATTTTTTATACTTGGTTGTACCGAATTGCAATTAATACAGCAAAAAATCATTTAATTTCGCAAGGCCGACGACCACCATCTTCAGATATTGATGCTAGTGAAGCTGAAAGTTACGAAGGTGCTGACTCATTGAGAGATGTCGATAACCCAGAAAGTTTGGTTCTTTCTAAAGAAGTTGAAAAAGTGGTATTTGACGCAATTGAAGCATTACCTAATGATTTGAGAACTGCTATCACATTACGTGAAATTGACGGCCTAAGTTATGAGGAAATAGCTGAAATTATGGGAACACCGGTTGGAACAGTTAGGTCACGTATTTTTAGAGCTCGTGATGCTATTGATGAAAAAATTAAACCTTTAATTGGTTGAATAAATTAAGTAGCAAAACATTTAAGGTACCTACTATGCAAATAGAACAGAAACAGCAACTTTCGTTATTAATGGATGGTGAGTTACCTGATCAACACTTTGTTGAGATGGTTACTCACGATGAAAGTTTGCAATCCTGCTGGCATCGTTATCATATTGCCAGAGACGCAATGCGAGGAGAATTGCACGGTAGTTCATTAACATTAGATATTACTAATCAAGTTGCTATGGCGATTGCTGATGATGATTTATATCCACAATTAACTGAGCAACCATCTCAAAGTGAGATTTCAATTCCAAAAGCCGAAAATTTATTCTGGATTCGAATAAAAGACATGGTAGCTAAAGTTAGCCAAGTTGGATTAGCTGCTTGTGTTACATTAGCTATTATTGCTGGTGTTCAATATCATCAAGGTCAATCAGATGATGTAAGTAGTTCTCCTACGCTAAATACTATCCCTATGGGGATAAATGTTGCCCCTGTTGGTGGTATACAACAACATAACGATCAGCAACTTCTTGAAAGAAGACAATATGATAAAATTAGATTGCTGGTTCAAGATTATGAATTACAAAAAAGGTTAAATGCTCGTTAACTAAAAATGAATTTTCCTTATTCTTTGATAAGATTTATGTTAAAACAGAGTAAAAATTCTATTATTACTCTGTTTTTTATATTTTTTTCCGCATCAGTTGTGGCGGAAGAAACGTATGATGCTTTGAGTTTACTCAATAAAATGACCAAAGCTGTGCAGACACGGGATTATCAAATTCATTTTGTCTTCCAAGATAAAGAACAATATGCAACTACTTTGGAATATAATCATTTAGGTGCTGAAAAAAAAGAGAATATTAATGCTCAACTGCTTTATCTTGAAGGCCCAGCTAAAGAGATAATTTTACATAATAATACTACTAGTTATTTTCAACCGGATAGTCCTTCTTTTTCGATTTCAAGTTCTCGTATAACAGAAGCTTTTCCTGACATTATTTATAATGATTTTGATTCCTTAGCTGATGTTTATGATTTTATTTTATTAGGTAAAGCTAGAACAGCTAATCGAGGTGCACAATTAGTCAAAGTCATTGCTAAAGATAATGATCGCTATAATTATGTGATATGGATCGATGATGAAAATTTTTTACCATTAAGAATTGATTTATTAGATGAAGATAATGATATAGTCAATCAATTAAAAGTGGTTGATATTGATAAAGACTTTGATGCAAAAAAATTCAAAAATTATATTGATAATCGAACCTATCCAATTTTATTATCAATTGAAAAACAAAATAATCTCCTTGATGCTTGGCGTCTAGCATGGTTACCTAAAGGTTTTAAAGAAATTGCTGCTTATAATGTTAATTTTTATAGCTCTGATATAGCGACTAAGCTGTTTTCCGATGGGGTGTTTTCATTTACTGTAAATATTTCTTTAGAGCAGGCTAGTCAATTAAATCAGATTATTCAGCAAGGTGGCCGAACGATTTTCTCAACTAACATGGGTAATAAAAATATTATAATTATTGGCAATTTACCACAAGCGACAATCGAAAAAATTGCACAAAATATTGTTGAGAAATCACCGGAAAACTCTCGATAACACTATGCTTACTCACTATTAATGTGTAGAATGTCTGTTTTCAAATTCGTGATTATTTGACTTGTTATTTATAGCCAATAACATTAATGATAATTAACAGTACATAACTAAAATATAACTTATTGATATGAATAAAAATATCCGCAATTTTTCAATTATTGCTCATATTGACCATGGCAAATCAACGCTTTCTGATCGTATTATCCAAATTTGTGGTGGACTTTCTGATCGCGAAATGGAAGCTCAAGTTCTAGACTCGATGGATTTGGAACGTGAACGAGGGATTACGATTAAAGCTCAAAGTGTTACTTTAGATTTTCATGCTAAAGATGGTCAAACATATCAGCTGAATTTTATTGATACACCTGGACATGTTGACTTTTCTTATGAAGTATCACGTTCGTTAGCCGCATGTGAAGGAGCATTATTAGTAGTCGATGCTGGACAAGGTGTTGAAGCGCAAACACTTGCCAATTGTTATACGGCACTTGATATGGATCTAGAAGTCGTACCAGTACTTAATAAGATCGATTTACCTGCTGCTGAACCTGAGCGAGTAGCAGAAGAGATTGAAGACATTGTTGGTATAGATGCTAGCAATGCAGTTAGGTGTTCAGCAAAAACCGGAGTTGGAGTAGTTGATGTACTTGAACAACTTGTTCATGATATTCCTGCACCCGAAGGTGACTCCAATGCACCATTACAAGCGCTAATTATTGACTCATGGTTTGATAACTATCTAGGTGTGGTATCACTAATTCGTATTAAAAATGGTGAACTACGCAAAGGTGAGAAAATCAAAGTTATGAGTACCGGAATGACTTATAATGTTGATCGTTTGGGTATCTTTACACCAAAACAAGTTGATAAAGACTGTTTACATTGCGGTGAAGTAGGTTGGGTGGTTTGTGCTATTAAAGATATTTTAGGGGCGCCAGTCGGTGATACCTTAACATCAGCGAGAACTCCTGCAGAGAAAGCACTACCAGGTTTTAAAAAAGTAAAACCACAAGTCTATGCAGGTTTATTTCCAACTAGCTCAGATGATTACGAAGCATTTCGTGATGCATTAGGTAAATTGAGTCTTAATGATGCTTCGCTTTTTTATGAACCAGAAAACTCAGGTGCATTAGGATTTGGTTTCCGTTGTGGTTTCCTTGGTTTGTTGCATATGGAAATCATCCAAGAACGATTAGAGCGCGAATATAACCTTGATCTCATTACAACAGCTCCAACGGTTGTTTATGAGGTTTTAACCACTCAAAATGAAATTATTTATGTTGATAGCCCTGCTAAACTACCGGCCGTAAACAATATTCAAGAACTGCGTGAGCCGATAGCTGAATGTAACATTTTAGTGCCACAAACTTACTTAGGTAATGTAATAACATTATGTGCTGAAAAACGTGGTGTACAAGTTAATATGGTTTATCATGGCAATCAAGTTGCATTAACTTATGAAATACCAATGACCGAAGTTGTGTTGGATTTCTTTGATAAGCTTAAGTCGACTTCACGTGGTTATGCGTCTTTAGATTATAGTTTTAAACGTTTCCAAGTTGCTGACATGGTAAGACTTGATGTATTAATTAATGGTGAACGAGTAGATGCATTAGCGCTTATTACGCATAAAGATAATGCACCTTACCGTGGTAGAGAATTAGTGGAAAAGATGAAAGATCTTATTCCTCGTCAGCAGTTTGATATAGCAATTCAAGCGGCAATTGGCAATCATGTTATAGCACGTTCTACAGTAAAACAATTACGAAAAAACGTATTGGCTAAATGTTATGGTGGTGACGTTAGTCGTAAAAAGAAACTTTTACAGAAGCAAAAAGAAGGTAAAAAACGCATGAAGCAAGTAGGTAATGTTGAACTACCTCAAGAAGCGTTTTTAGCTATTTTGCATGTAGGTAAAGATTAATTAGTTAAAGAGGATAAATAATGGCTAATATATTCGCCATCATATTGACAACAGCAACTTTTATTACCGCTATCTTCTGGTTTTTAGAAAAATTTAAATGGAAACCAGCTAGACAACGTAAAGTTGAAGAAATTCGTAAGCAAACCAATGGTGAAATTGATGGAAAAGTTCTAGCTGAAGTCGGGAAACCTAAAGGTTGGGTTGAGAATTTATCATCGTTTTTTCCTGTTCTGTTTGTGGTATTTGTTATTCGTTCATTTATCTATGAACCTTTTCAAATTCCTTCTGGATCTATGATGCAAACTTTATTAATTGGTGATTTTATTGCTGTAGAAAAATTTTCATATGGATTACGTGATCCGATTACCAATACCGTTTTGATATCAACAGGCCACCCAAAACGCGGTGAAATTGCAGTTTTTAAACATCCTGATGGTTCAAATCGAGATATAATTAAACGAGTTGTTGGATTACCTGGAGATAAAATCATTTACTTGTTTAATGAAGATAAAATAGTTATCTATCCAGCTTGTCAATCAAGTGATGTCAATTGTGTTGGTCAACGATCTGAGCCATTAGATTTACATTATACTAAGCCACAACAAAGCAATTGGAAAGAAGTGAATGAAGATAATAAACCTTATCTAAGTTTCTATACTTTAGAACAATATAAGGATAAAGGTATTGTTGATTCTAGAACTCGAATTACATTCGATATGGCAATACAACAAGAAACTTTAGGTGAATTTACTCACGACATCCTAACAACAATAGGAAAAAGAGATGATTTAACTAGGATTTATCGTCAGAATGGTCAACCCGTAGCTACTTGGGTTGTACCACCAGGGAACTACTTTATGATGGGGGATAATCGTGATAATAGTGGTGATAGCCGATATTTTGGTTTTGTTCCTGAAGAAAACTTTGTTGGTCGTGCAACTGCTATTTGGATTAGCTTTGAAAAACAACCTGATGAATGGCCTACAGGAATTCGATTTAGTCGTATCGGTGGGATCCACTAACTGTGTTAGCTATGAAAAATTTGAATCAAATACAACAATCGATTGGTTATCATTTTAAAGATATATCTTTACTTCAACATGCACTTACTCATCGTAGTGCGAATAAAATGCATAATGAACGGCTAGAGTTTTTAGGTGATTCAATCCTTAGTTTTGTTATCGCTGATGAGCTTTATCATCGATTTAGCAAACAAGACGAAGGTGATTTAAGCCAGATGAGAGCAAGTTTAGTTTGTGGTCAAACTCTAGCTGAAATGGGTAAAGAGTTTAAATTAGGTGATTATCTTATTTTAGGCCAAGGAGAACTAAAAAGTGGTGGTTATCGCCGAGAGTCGATTATTTCTGATGCCGTCGAAGCTATCATTGGCGCTATCTATTTAGATAGTGATATTGAAAATATTCGTCAGTTGATTTTAGCCTGGTATACAACTCGTTTAAATGAAATTAAACCAGGCATTAAGCAAAAAGATGCTAAAACACGATTACAAGAATATCTACAAGGTATTCGACATGAACGACCATGCTATTTAATTCTTGAAGTTACTGGTGATAATCACGAGCAAGAGTTTCTTATTCAATGCAAAATTGACAATGATGATCATCAATATTTGGGACGAGGTTTAAGCCGTCGTAAGGCTGAACAAGCCGCAGCTCAAGAAGCACTAAACCAATTAGGTATAAAATGACAGAATCAAAACAACATTGTGGATTTGTTGCTATCGTCGGTAGACCAAATGTCGGCAAATCAACTTTATTAAATCAACTACTTGGCCAAAAAGTATCAATTACTTCACGTAAGGCACAAACTACACGCCACCGTATTGTAGGTATTGATACTCAAGGCGATGATCAAATTATCTATATTGATACCCCTGGTCTTCATATTGAAGAAAAAAGAGCGATTAACCGTTTAATGAATCGTGCAGCTAGCAGTTCAATTGGTGATGTTGAATTGGTTATTTTTGTTGTTGAAGGCACGCACTGGACTGATGATGATGAAATGGTTGCTGGCAAACTTAAAGATTGTAAGGCACCTGTATTATTGGTGATCAATAAAATTGACAATGTTGCAGATAAAACTCAGTTGTTGCCTCATATTCAAGAAATCAGCCAAAAAATTAAATTTTTGGATGTTGTGCCTATTAGTGCTGAAAAAGGTGAAGGCATTGATATTATTAAAGACATTGTTAAAAAACATTTACCTGTTGGTGAACATCATTTTCCAGAAGATTACATTACTGATCGTTCACAACGGTTTATGGCTTCAGAAATCATTCGTGAAAAACTAATGCGCTTTTTAGGTGATGAACTACCTTATTCTGTCACGGTTGAAATAGAACAATTTAAAGTCGATGAACGTACTGGCATGTATCGTATCAATGGTTTAATTTTGGTTGAACGTGATGGTCAAAAGAAAATGGTCATTGGTAATAAAGGTGAAAAAATCAAAAAAATTGGCATAGAAGCACGTAAAGACATGCAATTATTTTTTGATAATAAAGTTCATTTAGAATTATGGGTAAAAGTTAAAGCCGGTTGGGCTGATGATGAGCGAGCACTTCGAAGTTTAGGCTACAGTGACGATTAATCCAAACTCTTTTGTATAAAAATCAGGCAAAAATTTTGCCTGATGATTACTTCCTAATTTATCAACTCTTGTTCCGATTTATTTTTCAAAAGTTAATACTAAACATCTACTCTGGTTTTATATATAATAGCCTCTCACTGACTTGGATTTAGAATTTTAATTTCGGAGCTTTTTTCATGCAGCAGTTTCGTCCTATCCGTCGTGCTCTACTTAGTGTTTCTGATAAAACAGGAATTATTGAATTTGCTAAAGCTTTATCAGATCGTGATGTAGAACTCCTTTCCACTGGTGGTACCGCCAAACTATTAATCGACAACCATATTCCTGTTACAGAAGTATCTAATTATACTGGTTTTCCTGAAATGATGGATGGTCGAGTTAAAACCTTACATCCTAAAATACATGGTGGTATTTTAGGCCGTCGAGGTGTTGATGATGACGTTATGCAACAACATCAGATCGATCCAATTGATATGGTTGTTGTGAACTTATACCCTTTTGCAAAAACTGTTGCTGATCCAAATTGTAGTTTAGAAGATGCGATAGAAAATATCGATATTGGTGGGCCAACCATGGTACGTTCTGCCGCCAAAAATAATAAAGATGTTGCGATTGTGGTTGATTGTCAGGACTATAACACAATCATTGATATGTTGGATAACCAACAAAATTGCCTTTCTTTTAAATATCGTTTTAGTTTAGCAATAAAAGCTTTTGAACATACTGCTCAATATGACGGCATGATTGCTAACTATTTTGGTAAACTTGTCCCGCCATATTATGGTGACACTGATAAGCCTGCTGGAGAGTTTCCTCGAACTTTAAATCTGCAGTTTATTAAAAAACAAGATATGCGATATGGTGAAAATGCTCATCAACAAGCTGCGTTTTATGTTGAAGAACAGCTTGAGCAAGCCTCTATTGCAACCGCTAAACAGCTACAAGGTAAAGAATTATCCTATAATAATATTGCCGATACTGATGCTGCATTGGAATGTGTAAAATCCTTTGATGAACCTGCTTGCGTAATTGTTAAACACGCCAACCCATGTGGTGTTGCAGTGAGTGATAATATTTTAACTGCATATTTAAATGCTTTTAAAACTGACCCAACCTCTGCATTTGGTGGCATTATTGCCTTTAATCGCCCTTTAGATGCTAAGACTGCTCAAACTATTATCGATAAACAATTTGTTGAAGTGATTATTGCACCTTCAATTGACCAAGATGCTTTAGCTATCACACAAACTAAAAAGAATGTTCGTGTACTTGAATGTGGTAGTTGGTCAAGTAATTCTACAACTCGTTTAGACTTTAAACGTGTTAACGGTGGGGTTCTTGTACAAGAAAAAGATTTAGGTATGGTCACTAAAGATCAGTTAACCGTTGTTACCAAACGCCAACCAACTGAAAAAGAACTATCCGATGCGCTGTTTTGCT
Source organism: Gilliamella sp. A7 (assembly GCF_002142015.1). Lineage (NCBI taxonomy): Bacteria > Pseudomonadati > Pseudomonadota > Gammaproteobacteria > Orbales > Orbaceae > Gilliamella > Gilliamella sp. A7. Next base: position 17,157 of record NZ_NASN01000005.1, on the reverse strand, counting down.
GGAAGGTAGCAAAATTTGTTAAATCTAATGCCATTGTTTATGCCAAAAATAATATGACAATAGGGATTGGTGCAGGACAAATGAGCCGAGTTTATTCAGCAAAAATTGCTGGCATTAAAGCAAAAGATGAAAACCTAGAAGTTGCTGGTTCGGTAGTTGCTTCTGATGCTTTCTTTCCATTTCGGGATGGTGTAGATGCTGCCGCTGCGGTGGGAGTTACTTGCGTTATTCAACCGGGAGGATCGATTCGCGATGATGAAGTGATACAAGCTGCAAACGAGCATAATATTGCGATGATTTTTACCAATATGCGTCATTTTAGGCATTAATCTTTAAAAGTATTGAAAGGACCTTGTATGAAAGTTTTAATTATCGGTAATGGTGGCCGTGAACATGCCTTAGCATGGAAAGCAGCACAATCACCTTTAGTGACCAAAGTATTTGTTGCTCCGGGCAATGCAGGTACCGCACTTGAAGCAAATTTAGAAAACATCAATATAAAAGCAACCGACATTGCCGGACTATTAAATTTTGCTCAGGAGCAACAAATAGACTTAACCATAGTCGGACCAGAGGCACCATTAGTTATTGGTATTGTTGACAGTTTTCAAAAAGCCGGATTGAAAATTTTTGGCCCATCTAAAGCGGCTGCACAGTTAGAGGGATCGAAAGCTTTTACCAAAGATTTCTTAGCTCGTCACAATATCCCAACCGCTGAATACCAGAATTTTACCGAAATTGAGCCAGCTATTGCATATATTCGCCAAAAAGGTGCGCCAATTGTAATAAAAGCCGATGGTTTAGCTGCTGGCAAAGGCGTGATTGTCGCTATGACGCTAAAAGAAGCTGAAGATGCTGTACATGATATGTTAGCGGGTAATGCCTTTGGTGATGCAGGTCATCGAGTAGTCATTGAGGAGTTTCTTGATGGTGAGGAAGCCAGTTTTATTGTTATGGTCGATGGTGAACATGTTGAACCAATGGCAACCAGTCAAGATCATAAACGAGTAGGGGATGGTGATACAGGTCTTAATACCGGGGGAATGGGAGCTTATTCACCCGCGCCAGTAGTAACTGATGATGTATTTTCTAAAGTGATGGAACAAGTCATTTATCCCACAGTTAATGGCATGGCACAAGAAGGTAATGTGTATGTTGGCTTTCTTTATGCCGGTTTAATGATTGATAAACAAGGTAATCCAAAAGTTATTGAATTTAACTGTCGATTTGGTGATCCTGAAACCCAACCAATAATGATGCGAATGCAATCTGATTTGGTTGAACTCTGTTTAGCTGCTGTAGAGGGTAAATTGAACACAGTTAAATCACAATGGGATCCAAGACCTGCTTTAGGGGTAGTTCTTGCTGCAGGTGGATACCCTGGTGATTACAATACTAAAGATGTCATTTTAGGCTTACCTGCTGAAATAGATCAAGATTGCAAAGTCTTTCATGCTGGAACCAGCTTAGAAAATGGACAAGTATATACTAATGGTGGGCGAGTTCTTTGCGTTACTGCACTAGGTAACACGGTATCTGATGCTCAACAATATGCCTATGAACAACTTAAAAATATCTATTGGCATGGTTGTTACTATCGTCATGATATTGGTTATCGAGCTATTGAACGAGAAAAAAATAGTTAGAAGAATAATGAATAAAAATAGCGCTGTATAGCGCTATTTTTTGTCTGTTAATAAGTTAAAAAAATTGAGGAGAGGGGGTTTTTTAACCAAAAAAGTTAAGCATAGCCTTATAGCACTGATAGATCCCCAAAAACTTTTCCTGAAAAATTTTCTTGGGGATATTGTGAATGTATAAATAAACTATATTCTTTTGATAACAATTGAGGTATTAATACCACCAAAAGCAAAATTATTAGTTTGAAAGTATTCAATATCCAAATTTCGTCCTGCCCCGACAATATAATCAAGGTCTCCGCATTGTGGATCCACATGATTTAAGTTGATAGTTGGGTTAAACCAACCTGAATGCATCATTTCTAAAGTTAACCATGCTTCTATTGCTCCACAAGCACCAAGAGTATGACCAAAATAACTTTTTAATGATGATATTGGTGTTTTATTACCATAAATATTAGCTACCGCATTACTTTCAGCTACATCTCCTCGTGCGGTAGCGGTACCGTGCGCACTAATGTAGCCAATTTGATTGGCATCCAATCCTGCATCTTTTAATGATTGTTCGATACAATACTGGATTGTTTCTTGTCTTGGTTGAGTAATATGACTAGCATCACAGTTGGTTTTGAAGCCAATAATTTCACCATAAATTTTCGCACCGCGGGCTTTGGCATGTTCATATTCTTCCAAAATTAATGCTCCAGCACCTTCACCAATAACTAAACCATCGCGATCGCGATCATAAGGTCTTGGCGATAGTTTTGGCGTGTCGTTAAGTTGACTAGTAGCAAATAGGGTATCAAAAACAGCTGCTTCTGATGGACATAATTCTTCGGCTCCACCAGCTACCATGATTTTCTGCATACCGTATTTTATTGCCTCGTAAGCATAGCCAATCGCTTGACTACCAGATGTACAAGCACTTGATGTGGTGATCAATCTACCTTTCAAACCAAAAAATAGGCCAGTATTAACAGCGGTAGTATGCGGCATCATTTGAATATAGGTTGTTGCTGTGATGTTGTTAGTATGCTTTTCATTTAACATAGTTGCAAATGATGCAACAGGTTGAGTACTACCAGTTGATGATCCAAATGCGATGCCAGTATTACCATTAGTGAGTTCAGGATCATCTAACAATCCTGCTTTTTCTAAAGCGATTTCAGTTGCTTTTGTTGAGAGTAAAGATACTCTGCCCATCGAACGGGTTTTTTTTCTTGTATAGTGATCAGGTAATACAAAATTATCAATAGGAGCACCAAGTTTAGTATGTAATCCGTCATAGATTTCCCATTCAGGCATGTATCGAACTGCATTTTCTAATTGTTTTAGTTTATGCTCAATTTCAGCCCATTCATTACCAAATGCAGTGACGCCACCAATCCCTGTTATGACTACTCGTTTTGTCATACCATTCCTCCATTTATTGAAATGACTTGCCGTGTTATATACCCAGCGTTGTCTGACATTAAATAACTTGCAAGTCCCGCGACTTCATCAACGTGCCCCATTCTTTTTAGTGGAATCATGTTCATTGCTTCTTTTAAAGCTATTGGTTCCATATCCAAGATCCCTGTATCAATTAGTCCTGGTGCAATACAGTTGACAGTAATTTTTCGTTTAGCTAGTTCAAGAGCTAACGCTTTAGTTGCACCAATTACACCGGCTTTAGCTGCACTGTAATTAACTTGACCACGATTGCCAACGATGCCTGAAACTGATGATATAACAACAATTCTTCCTCCATTACGTAATCCAATCATCGGCATGATACAAGGTTGTAACACATTGTAAAAACTATCCAGATCAGTATGAATTACCGCTTTCCAATCATCTTGTGTTAATGCAGGGAAAGCTCCATCTCGGATAATCCCTGCGTTATTTACCACTCCGTAATAGGCACCATGTTGTTCAATATCAGCTTCAATTACTTGTTGGCACTGCTCGGTGTTGCTTATATCAAATTGTAACAACCTGCTTTTTTGACCTGTTTGTTCTATGAGTTTTTGCGTTTCAAGCGCACCTTGTTTATCACTATGGTAGTGTATAACGATATTAAAACCATCTAACGATAGTTTGTACGCTATTGCTTTACCAATTCCTTTACTTGCTCCAGTGACAAGTATTGTTCGATTCATTATCATTATCCTCCTAGTCGCTGGGAACCAAAAAGTAGATCTAATTCGCTGTGATCGGGTTCATAAACATTAAGTTTGCCAGACGCAACACATTGTTGGTCGATGGTAATATGGCAATCAAAATTAGCCAATTTTGAATCAACAAGGATTAAATTGGCGGTTATTATTAATTCACTATCAAGAGCAAATGCTGGTAATGAGGTTTTTATTGCTCGGCCACCTAGTAACATACCCAATTGTGGTGAGTGATTTTTCTTTGCATCATGATATCCATTCCAAACGCCAATGGTTTGTGCCATTAATTCGATAGCAAAAAAGTTGGGTAGTTGATCATCATCATTTAAAAATGGAGAGAGTATGCCATCTTTAGTCACTTTCACACTGCAAATGCTTTGTTGATCGTCAACTAAATGAACTTTATCGATCATGATCATTGGAGTCTTGTGTGGCAGATAGAAACTTGCTGATTGATATTGCATTATACTTTTCCAATAATAAGTGATGCATTATTGCCACCAAAAGCAAAAGAATTAGACATTATAATTGGTTTTTGTAGCATCATTTTTTCTGTAACTATATTAATTTTATCTAGATCTTTATCATAAGGTGATCTCGAAAAATTTTGCTGTGGTAAATAAATATTTTGGTTAAGTAACAAATAACTTATAGCCAGTTCAGTAATTGCAGCGCTACCTAATGTATGTCCAGTTAGATGTTTAGTTGAACTACAATAAGGCAAGTTTTGATTAAATAAACGATAAACCGCCTTACTTTCAGCTTGGTCGTTAAGAATTGTTGCTGTGCCATGTAAGTTGAGATAACCAATTTGATCTGGTGTTAAGTTAGCATTATTTAATGCCATTTCCATTGCCGCTTGTGCGCCAATTCCTTCCGGATGAGGTGATGAAATGTGATAAGCATCTGAGGATTCTCCGGTGCCTAATAGTGCAATTTCGCTCGATTCTTCTTTGGTTAATAAAATTATGCCACTAGCTTCACCAATGTTTATGCCGTTACGATCTTGGGAAAATGGCATGCAAGGGTTATCTGATAGAGCTTCAAGTGCATTAAAACCATTGAGGGGCATTCTGCTTAAGCTGTCAGCACCACCCACAATCGCTGCATCAACTAAACCTAATTCAATCAATCGCTGTCCGCTCATTACAGCTTTTGCGCTAGATGTACAAGCAGTTGAAATGGTATAACTAGGGCCTTCTAGGTTTAGTAGTTCTGTTAAAAATCTAGATGGATCTCCTAATTCTTGTTGATGATAATGAAAATTTGGCTGACAATGGTGCGTTTTTAGATAATGCTTAATATTGTTGTCACCTTCATGTATTCCTGAAGTACTTGTACCCATTATAACCGCTATTCGTTTAGCACCATATTTTTCGATAGCTCGTTGTATTGGTTGTTTAATTTGCAAATATGCCGCATAGAGTAATTGATTGTTTCTTGTTGAATATTGTATGAGATGGTCAGGAATTAAGGGCAAATCATTGGTAACTTTACCTAACCAAGTATCTTGGCCATTTAGTAACCATCCTTCTTCTTTTGTTAAGCAATGCTTAGCACAATAATTTTTCGATAAATTATCGGCTATTTGTTGTTTGCTGTTTCCTAAAGTGTTTATTGCGCCAAGCGCAGCAATATAAATCATCTATTGTTTTTCCATACTTTGAATTGCAATTTGATAACTAAATACAGCGTGTTCAATTTTAATTGGTTTTCTTATAACATTTGTAGGTTGTTTATTATAGGTGATATTGATAATAGTTTCGTGACGATCATTAATAAGCGTTCTAGATAAGCCTTTATCAATGAGTTGCCAATCTGTAGGTAATACTTTTTTCCACGCAGCTGTTGGTAAAATGCTTAACATGATGTCTGATAATACTTGTTCTGGTGGAGGAAGTTGTTGGATAAATATATGTTGTTTCGCTTTGACTTCACTACCGTTATATTGGATTTCAAATAGACGAATACCGATAGTAGAAAGTCCCATTACAGTTAAGTGGTTGTCTTTGATATCAACGATTGTGATAATTGAGTTTTCTTGATTATTATATTTGAATGTTAACAATTGTTGATCGTGATAATTTTGATTGAGATCTAATTTCGGCAAATTAACTTTAGTTTCTTTAGTTAACCAAGCTTCAGATTTGGGTTGAAATGAGCAAGCTGAAATCAACATACTTAATAATAGCAAAGTTAAATTTAAATATTTCTTCATCCTGTTGTACCTAGTATTTCATTATTTATTTTATTTATTATTGATAACTAATGGAGCAAATAAAAAAGCAGTAAATATCCCACTGGCTAATACTAATCCAAAACCTTTGATTGCGACAGTATGGCTTATTATTAGTAAGCCAAAAGATAATATTGTGGTTATTGCTGCCATTGTGACAGCTAATAACGCACTTTGGGTTTGGCTTTTATCGTTACTAAGAAATAAACTATAGTCGATACCAATACCAATAACAAGAATTAGTGCTAACATTGAGAATAAATTAAGAGTTTGATTAGTTATACCATGCATAGCTAATGCTATTCCAATTGATAATAATGTTGGTAATGTGCTTTTTAATGCTGCTTTTATACCATATTTACGATGATAAAATATAAAGCACAAACAAATAATGGTTACAGCACCAGTAATAAGTTGGGATAAGTGTATTCTATAGAAGGCAAACATAGTGTTAAATTCATCTCGGCGATCAAGCCAATGAATACCTTGATCAACGTCAGATAATTTTTTAATTTCATTAATATTTTTAATACCACTTATTGGAATTAATGTAGCACTTTGTCCTGATTGTAAAGTTAACCAAAGTAATTTTCTACCTTGACTAAGTTCACTTTGTTGCCATTGCTCTGGTGTAATAATCGCTTGTTTCTTATTAAGATCAGGTAACTTAGTTTTAATTCCCATTTGTGTTAACGAGGATAAAATTTCAGGACTGTATTGTTTTACTAATTCAATATTTTGTTGCTGTTTTTGTATTGAAGGTAAATTTATACTTTGATATTGTTCGAAATAACCTGCCATTTTTGCTTGTTCTAGTTTGTGTGAAAATTGTTCAAGTCGTTGCAATGTTTGTTCGGCAGTATCACCAAATACGATAAACCATTTTTGATCAGTTGTCTGATGGGTGATACTGATAATTTTTTGTTCTTGTTGTTGTAATTGTGCTGGTAATGCTTGTAGTTTTCCAATATCGTCATCAACTTTTAAATTAATTAAGCCATAACCAATAAATAATAATGCAATCGATACCATTAACCATTGCATCTGTTTATGTTGCCATAAGTTTAGCCAGCGGTTTAATAGCTGATAACCAACACGTTCACGGACAGGTAATTTGTTAACTAGTAATGGATACCAACATATGACGGTTAAAAAAGCACCTATGAGGCCAAATACTGCAAATATTGATAACTGTTTTAAGCCAGGGAAAGGCGCAATTAATAAAATAATATATGCAATAAAACTTGTGCATAATGCTACAGTTAGCGTTGATATTAATTTTTTTAAACTGGTATAAGGTGATTCTTGATTACCATGCAACAGCCGCTCAGTTAAGTAATGAAGTGAATAATCAACAGTTATGCCTATAACACTAGTGCTCATAACTAATGTCATAATATGAATCTCACCAAATAGAGTTAAAACTGCAACTAAACCACAAACCAAACCAATAAAAATTGACAATAATGATAAAATTATCGGTCTTATGGAGCGAAATATACTAATAATTAATATTACAATGCCGATGATTGATAGACTACCAATTGTGGTTATATCATCTTTAGCTTCATTACTGGCATAATCGCTGTAAAAAAGTACACCTCTTTTTAAAATTTCAATATCAGGCCAGTGTTCATGTAGTTGTTTAGTAAGTTCGTTTAATTGAGAAGTTATCTGGTGTGATTGACTCATATTAAATGATGAATCATTTAACTCAGCGTAAATCATATACCATTGATTGCCTTGGCTATCTTGTCCAGACAACCAGTTATTTTGGATAGTTAATCCACCTGAATTAGCTAGTTGATTTAATTGTGATGAACGTGTTAGTAAAAGTGGATCACTTTCTAATTCATTAGCACTTATCCCACTAAAAGGAGAATATAATTGGCTTTGAATCCAACTAAGTTGTGTATGATTTTTTAATCTTTCACTAGTTTTTGTGTCGAGCAATTGGTAGCGATATTCGAACGCAAATTTTCCCCAATTTTTTTGAAATTGTTCATCAAAATAACCGTTTACTTCGCCGATAAAAGATTGCTTTTTTAAAGTTTGGTACCACCAATTTACAGGATTTAATTCACCCTTTGCCGGCTTAATTAACCAGACCAGCTGTTTGTCTAATCGATTTTGGAAGCTATCAATGATTTCAGTTGGAACATTGTTGGTTTGTTCTTTTGGCAATAAAGATAAAACGCTACTATTGATTTTACTGTTAACTAAAAGATTATACGCAGTAAAAATCATACCGATCACTATTATTAACCATAGAATCGCTCTTCTTGTTAATATTAATCGATTATTTGAATAGCAATTGTTCATTTTGACTTAATTTTGTTGTTTTATGATTTGCGAATGTCAGCTCTGTTTTATCGTTTTGCATATCATTAATGGTAACTTTTTCTAAATAAGCTTTACCATTAAGAATTATCTGTTTGAAAATTTTGTTTAAGGGCGCCAATTTTGGTTGTAGTGTTACAGTCCAATATTTATTTTGTTCGGTAATTGTTATATCAAAATTGCTTTCAAGCATATCTTTATCGGCAGTGAAAATTGCGGTTAAGAGATGGTTAAATTGAAAAAGTTGTGGTTGTTTTTCAGCTGTTATGACTTCGGGAGCTTGAGCTTCTATTCGTTGTTCCATCCGTTGTTGATTCATTTTTAATGTCATCGCAAAAGGTGTTTTTTGTTGCCACCATAATCCTAATTCTTTGGATATGATCATTTTTCCTGTTGAATGAATGGGGGAAGTTAAACCATTAATATAGCGGTCTTGAACAAAATCAGCACGAACAACTTGGTTTTTACTAAATAACTGTTGTAAATCCATTAACGTTATTGCACTGGATATAGTTGAAAATGTTAATAGTAGTGCCGAGAATAAAATAGTAAGGTATTTCTTCATTTGATTAATCCAAAACATTGTAAAAATATGTCAGGTGTGACAAAGGTCATTTCCTGATTAGCAGCTGATACTGCAACTTGAATTGTGTAGCCTGAGGTTGTTTTTTTACCTGTTTTTTTATCTTTTATTAGGTAGCTTATTTTTATTCTATGCTCATATTCTTCTAGTTTGGCATTAATTTCTAAAGTTTGTTCGGCTAGGGCTGGAGCGGTATATTTGATTTTGGTATCTACAATCGGCCATAGATAACCGGAATCAATCATTTCTTTATAACCATAGTTGAATTTTCTAAATAAGGCTTCACGAGCTTTTTCGAAAAATTTAAGATAATTACCATGCCAAACAACACCCATAGCATCAGTATCATGAAAAGATGGGGTATAGTCGATTGTGATATAACAGTTATTAAAATTATTCATCTTTATTACTAAGTGTTTCAGGTGGATTAAATTGCCAAAAATCGAAAAAATTGAACCAATCAAGTGGTGATTGTAAACAATAATGTTCTAGTCGATTTGCGTAAAACTGTACAATTTGTTCAAGTTCTTCTTGTCTGTTTTTTCTTGATAGCTTTAACTCATCAGTAAAATGTTCTAGGTATATTTGGAATCGTCCATTTGGTTTTAATCCCCAGCAAAAGTAAACAGGAAATTTTAACGCTGAAGATAACACAAATGGTCCTTTAGGAAAGGGAGCTGGTTTACCTAAAAAGTTTGCCCAAACAATTGCGTTTTCAGGAACTCTTTGATACGGATTAACCGAAGTTCTATCGGCAATGATGGCAACACACTCACCAGCTTCAAGTTTTTGCTGAAGTAATATGGCTGTATCAGCCCCTAATGTAGCAACTTCAATTAAATTGATAACCGAAGCTTCATTAACTTGTTTTAATACTTGGTTAAATCTTACAGCATTACGTTTATGGACAAGGGCATTAATTTTCACATGATGTGATATTTCAGCTAATGCACGACACATTTCAATATCACCTAAATGGGAACAAATTAAGATAATGCCTTTTTTTTCAGAAACTAACCTTAAAAACTCGTTTTTATTCGGTGCATAAATGTCATCAAGTTTTATATCACCTTGCCAACTGGCAAGTTTGTCTAAAAGTGATTCACCAAAATGCTGAAAATGCCAGAAAGAAGTTAGTTTTTTCTTGTCGACTAAAGGTACACTTTGGTACTGTTTAAGAATTTTTTCTAAATATATTTTTGATGCTTGCCGTTGTTTTTTTCCCGTTAACCAGAAATAACTAATTACCGGGAACATGATTATTTGAGCTGCTCGACGACCAAATAGGCGATATAACATTAAAATTAATTTAATGCCGAATAGACCTTTACGTTCTTCAGTTTGCGACCAGTGAGTATCCTTACTTTTTTTTAACCGGTTTTGTTTTATTAATCTTGGTATTCTGGGCAACATGCCAAAAAAAAGTCGTGTATGCATCCAACTAATTAATAGGTTATCTTTGCATGCTTTAAAGTGAGAAATCCCGTCAATGGGATAAGTCACATGAGTTGGTACAAAAACAGAATCGATACCTTGCCAATATAATCGAACCATAATGTCGGTATCGAAATCCATTTTTTTGCCAATTTGATATTGTTTTATTAATTTGCATGTTGGTTTTAATGGATAAACTCGAAATCCGCACATACTGTCTTTTATTTTAAATGATAAGGTTTCGATCCAGACCCAAAAATGGGTAATATATCTTGCAATAAGGCGATGTTTTGGTACTGAATCATCATAGACAGGATAACCTGAAATTAACGCATTCGGATTTAATTGTGATTGTTCAATAAGTTGTTTAACAATTTTGCTGTCATGTTGCCCATCAGCATCAATCTGTATGGCATAATCAAAATTTTGATTAAATGCATGGTTAAATCCACACATCACCGCTGCACCTTTACCTTTATTTGAAGATAATCGAACTAAATTTACCCATGGGTACTGTTTGCTAATTTCAATTAGTTTTTGTGCTTGGTCATATGCGCTGCCATCATCAATTAAAAAACAAGGAATTTGGTACTGCTCAATATTTTTTAGCACATTGACTAATGCATCACTATGATTATAACAAGGGATAATAAAACAATAACTATTAGACAAGTGCGGTGCTACTACTGACATAGGGTAAGCTTTCCTGTACTTGCTACTTTATGGTTATTATGTTGAGTAATAAAACTATAGGTGAATTTTAGTTTTTGGGTATCTTTATCCCAAATTAAGGTTAATTTTAGATGATCATTAGGTAATATCGGTGATTGAAATTTTACTACTTCAATGGATGATATTGTTAAGTTAGAACCGAATAACTTTTGGGCATAATCAATAACCCAATTAATCTGTGTCACTCCCGGTAATACTGGTTGTGTAGGGAAATGACCTTTAAACCAAGAAAGATCTGGTGGTATGGTGATTTCAATATTAGCTTCTGTTTCGGTTTTAATAATGTTTATCTGTGTGGCTAACTCTTTTTTCATATCTTATCTGTTGCATCAAATAATGCTTTTAAGTCAGTATAAGTGCACTTACCCTGTGAGTTTTTCGGAAAATTTTCAATAAAACGCCATTTTTTTGGTATTTCAACTAATGATAATGTATCTTTTAGTAAATGTCGAAAATATTGTGTAAGTTTGAGGTGATTCAATTTTTCTATTTCTTTACCTTGAGTTTGATCTATTTTGATGATGGCACCTAAAATGGTTCTATTATTTTGCTCTAATGGAATCACAACTACTTGTTCAACTACTGCGAGTTTATTTATTTGCTTCTCAATAAAGGTGAGAGATAGGCGCTGCTCAGCAATTTTGACTATTTTATCCATGCGGCCTTTTAAATAGAACCTTGTATCATCTATTTTTTGTAATTTATCGTTTAATAATTCCGGTTGCTGCAGTAATGGTGATATCAATAGTGGTTGATGATTTGAGGTGGATTTTATTTGTATTGGATAAAAAAGTTCCCAAGGCGTATTTAGCGATTTTTGCTTTCTTCTGGCTATAATTCCAGTTTCACTTGAACCATAAATTTCACAAGGTAAAACGTTGAAATTTTGTAAACAAAATTGGGCATTTTCGAAACTCATCTCACCACCAGAAGAAAACACCTCTGTACACTTAATAATTGGTAATTTATTATCTAAATTTTTAATAATTGATGGCGTTGTAATGTAAATTATTTTTTTTGATTGATAAGTTGCTAATTGTTCTTGATAAAGTATTGTTTCGCATACAAAAGGTATTTTACAACTTAAAGATAACATTATTTTAAAAGTTAACCCATACATATGTTCATGTGACACAGAAGCAATAAAAAGATCATTGGTTAACGTACCTAAATTATCGATTAATATCGCAATTTCATCTTCAAGTTGGGAAATTGATTTCTCAATCGGTTTGGGAAGTCCAGTTGAACCAGAAGTGAATAATGTCAATGATGTTTGTTTAAATTCCAGATTGATTTGGCTAATTTTTTTTTCTGGTTGAGACTGATAGATATTGATAATTGGTAGTTTAGTTGACAAATGAATATTTGCAATATCATTATCAGTTAATATTGCTTGATAATGGTGTTGTAACTCTTTATGGTAAGGATTTAGTAGTAGTGGGTGTTTACCAGAATAAAGAAGAGCAAATAGCCCCGCAACAAAATTAAAACTATCATCCATGAACAAAACCCAGTTTTTTTCTGGATATTTTCTAATCTTACTGACGATAATAGTGATTAATTTTTTAAAATCACTAATTGTTAGTGGTTGATGTTTTCTGAATGCAATTATTTCATTATCTGGTCGTAACAATTGCTCTGATAATAAAACTAGTGTTTTATTTTTTGACGAACAATCCATTCTACCCCCATAAATAATCCAGTACATAAATAACTTATTAATCCGTTATATATTGTCCACCAATACATATCATGAATGAAACATGTAATTAGTGCTATTGAACCATTTAATATAAAAAATAGACACCAGCAAATAGTCACTTTTCTTGTATATCTAATTGTACTTATTGATAAGTTACCTTGTTTTAATCTAGCAAATTTTTCAATAATATTTTGAGGTTGATATAATGAATAGCCAAAAAATATTAAGAATAATAGGTTAGTTGCTACTGGGTAATAAAGTAGGAATTGAAATTTGTCAAAGACCCAACTAATTAATGCTAATAGTAATCCAAAGCAAGTTACTATTTTAGCTAACCAACCTATATTTGAGAACTGATTAGGTAATGTAATTAGTCTCAATATTAAGAATGTAGCAATCCAAAAAATAGCAATATTGATGACTTGATATTTGAAAGATAAGTAAATAACTAAAGGGTAGCAAAACAGGATTAAACCTGTTATTGCCTTTAGTACTAACTTAAACTTATCCATAATGCTATTTATTATTTACTAAATTGTCGACTGCATCAACAACGTCTTGAACCGTTCTAACTGCTTTAAATGTTTCTGGATCGACTTTTTTGCCAATCTTTTTTTGTAAATGTACGACTAAATCCACAGCATCAATACTGTCTAAGTCTAATTCTTCAAAAAGTTTAGATTCTGGTTTAATCTGATCGGCAGATAATTCAAAAAGTTGCACGAGCGCAGATTGTACTTGTTGAAAAATTTGTTGCTTATCCATTAAAAATCTTCCTTATTACTGTTGAGAACTAATTAAATCAGCTAATGTTGCAACTGAGTAAAATGCTTTTTTGGTTTCTTCACTTTCAGAAGATAAAACAATACCATATTGATTTTTGATAGCAAGACCTAGTTCTAGCGCATCGATTGAATCTAAACCTAATCCATCACCAAATAGTGGAGCTTGGGTATCAATATCTTCTGGTGTGATATCTTCTAAATTAAGAACATCGATTATTAATGCCTTTATATCATGATGTAGTTTTTCCATTTTATTTCCTTTGTCTCTATTACTCTTTTAATGGTTCTTGGGTTAACAATAATGCAAGATGTCGTGTAAGTTTTCTTGCGGCAATAGTTGTATTTGGGTCTAAAAAATCATCAATTTTAATCTTTTCACCAATAGTAATATTAAACACAGCCTTTCTCTCCGGAATGTCATACCATTTTTGTTGTTTTATCAACCAAGGTGGATTGCATTTAATGTGTATGATTCGGATATCTGCATGGCAACGTAATGCTATATTTGCAGCACCTCTTTGTAACGTTATAGGATTATTTGGTGTGCTTCTAGTTCCTTCAGGAAAAATCAAAATTTTACCTTTGTTAGACAGTATCTCGCTGCATTGAGGTAGTATTCGGCTAGATTCGCCATTGAGAATATAACCTGCTGTTTTGATGATACGACTGATGAAAATATTATTAAGTAAAGCACCTTTAACTAAGCAATCACATCTTCTCATAACGGATACCAAAAGTACTACATCTAATAAAGATGGATGATTTGCAATGATCAAACATCCTTCATCTTGTTTTAATTTTTCTATACCTGTAAATTGATAATTAAAAATACCTAGGAATTTTATTATCCACAAAAATACTTTAAAACTTATACTAATGCTATATTGAGCAATTATTGTTCTTTTCTGTTTATTCCATACGAATAATCTTAATAAACTAAACCATATAATCGAAAGAACGATTAATCCATAAAGGCCAAATATGATAAAACCCAGTGCGGTTGCAAATAATCGCCACCACTGATTTAAGGTGTATGGTTTTTGTTTGTTTATATATTGAGAGTCCATTGCCAATCTTGAGATAAACCTTTTATGATAAATTTCTGCTTTTCATTTAAAAATGCATTTAAAAATGCTAACGATTGAGGATAGTCGATTTGATTTGATTGTGATGTTTTTTCAATACTTTGACAAGTAAATTGATTACCTTTAGTTAAGATATATCCTACCGCATAGTAAGGAATTAATTGGTGAACAATTGTTTGGTATGATTGCGGTATCCTGCCATCAAAATCAATTAACAGTACTTTTTTATCATTTTGGAGTAATGTTGGTAATGCTTCTAATAAACTTTGTTGAAAACTATCATCATTTGCACTTAGTGAAGTGACTGGTACATTTTGTTTGGCAATAATTGTGAATAAACCTGATGCGGTATTATGTACCGATAATGCGAAGTCAGTTGGTGAAATATCAATATTTTGGTTCAATGATGTCAGTATTTTATATGTTCTTTCAAGTTCACCATGTCGGCTAGAGAAAATTGCTAAATCAAGTTTGTTATTTTCAATAAGTTCTAAACCAACCTCAACGGCTAAGCGTGATGAAATACTCATCCTCCTTGCTTGCATCATAGGTAATTTATTGAGTTTGGGAAGTGGTAAATCCCAATTATGATTAACCTGTTTTGACCATAATTGCCAGTCAGATTTAGAAGATAAACCAGCAGATAAAGCAAACCAATTTTCGATTGAAAAAGAAAATTTCATAGTAATGTTTTTAATTAATTCTTTACTTAGTTACTTTTTGTAATATTATTAAATCAATAATTCTTGAGAAACATCAAATTAGATTTATACAATACAGTAAAACAATAAAAAGGCAAGAGATTGACAGAACAAGAAAACATCAGGTATGGATTTAATAAAGAAATTTATACAGCATTAGAAGCAGTTACAGAGGCGCAAAAAATCGCTTTTGCACCAATTTTATTCCAAGCAATCATCGCTATGAAAAATCATGGGATTTTATCTCACATTGATCAGGCTGGAAAAAATGGTATTAACTTAGATGATCTAACCAAAAAAGTGTCTTTATCCAATTATGCAATTGAACTATTGTTAGATGTTGCACTTAGCATGCGTGTTATTTATCAACAAGATTCAAACTATATTTTAGGTAAAATAGGTCATTTTTTATTACATGACAAAATGACAGAAGTTAACCTCAATTTTTCCCAAGATATCTGCTATCAAAGCATGTTTTTTCTTCAAGAAGCGCTTGAAAAAGGCGAACCAAGCGGTTTGAAAGTTTTTGGTGAGGGAAAAACGATTTATCCAATGTTGCAATCATTACCAAAGCTGGCCAAAAAAAGTTGGTTTGAATTCGATCATTTTTATTCGGATCACTCTTTTCCTGCTGCTTTGCCTTACATTAGTGAATTAAAACCAAAACATATTTACGATATCGGTGGGAACACTGGTAAATGGGCGATTTTTTGTGCTAAAAATTTACAGGAAACTCAAGTAACAATCTTAGATTTA
The DNA here is from genome assembly GCF_002142015.1 of Gilliamella sp. A7. Taxonomy (NCBI): domain Bacteria; kingdom Pseudomonadati; phylum Pseudomonadota; class Gammaproteobacteria; order Orbales; family Orbaceae; genus Gilliamella; species Gilliamella sp. A7. Next base: position 1,007 of record NZ_NASN01000005.1, on the reverse strand, counting down.
CCAGAACAAATAGCTGTCGCTAAAGAAAATATAAAACAAGCAGGTTATGATGATCGGATTGATGGTGTTTCTGTTAATTTATTGAATGCTGAAATTTTACCCAATCAAGCAGATGTCTGGTGGATGAGCCAATTTTTAGATTGTTTTAGTTCGGAGCAAATTGTTCAGATATTAAAATTAATCCATCGTAGTATGAATGATGATGCAACAGTCTGTATTATGGATCTTTTTTGGGATCGCCAAAATTTTGAGGCTGGTGCTCTAAGCTTAAATGCTTCCTCTCTCTATTTTACTTGTTTAGCTAACGGTAATAGCCGCTTTTATCACTCCAAGGTATTTTATCAATGTTTAAATGAAGCTGGTTTTCACGTTGAGAAAGATATTGATGGACTTGGATTTGGACACACTTTACTTATATGTAAAAAACGTTAATTAAAATTATCTTTAAGGAGTAAACAATGAAATTTTTCAAATATATTGCTGCATTTTTTTTAGTTTCACTATTATTTGGTTGTGTCGGTAGATATCAAGCACCAAATAATATCACTACCCCTGTTAATGGTTTAACTAAAGCACAGGTTAAACAAGCTATTTTAGATAATGGCACAAAAGGTAAAGCAGCATTCGGTACTTGGAAAATGGTAGTCTTAAATAGCAATACTATTAGAGGTCATTTATTCAACCGTAAATTTGAAATTGTAGTTGATATCCCTTATTCTGCAACAGGTTATTCAATCAATTACGTGTCTGTTAGTCCAAACTTGCAAGGTAGTAATGGAAAAGTTCATCGTAATTACAACCGTTGGGTAAATAATCTTGATGTTAAAATTAGAGAAAGTCTTTTCAGAGCTAAATAAAAATTTAATCTAAAAATAATTTTTATTTTCAAATAAAGTGCCACTAAGCCCAAAATTTGTTTGGGCTTTTTTATGTTCAATTCATTGTTGATATTATATTTTTCAATTCACTGTTTTTGACAATATAATATTATTTACTAACAATAATAT
>NZ_NASN01000049.1:0-18560 GCF_002142015.1 Gilliamella sp. A7 | reverse complement strand
ACTTTATACTCTGGTAGTAATTGGATGATGTTGGACTGTAATATATTATTGAAATTCATTGTCATTATTCCATGCATATCATGAATAGCTATATAATTAGAATCCTTTTTATCGTCAGATAAATTAATTATTTCGTAGTCATTATATTCCTTTTTATAAATACCTATTTCTATATCAAAGAATCCTATTTTAGCAGTATACAAAGTTGCTGATTTCATCGTTTCTATTTGACAACAACGAAAAAAAATGTCTCTCTTTAAAGACGGTAGACACTTTAAAAAACTGCCATTGTTAATAATATCAATAATATCTATATTTAACATTTCCATATTTAACACCCTATCTTTTTCATTTTGCCAAGTTTTCCTTTTACTATGTCATGTTTTTTCAATGCTTTTTGTAAATGGTTCCATTCAGCACCCTTACGTGGCCACCTGACCTTGGCATTTTCCAAATAGTCGACAACTTTTGCTTTATTTCTAGGATTTGATAAATAATCATCTAATTTATTAGTAGCTTTTTTCCAAGCAATTGATTCTGCATTCGTATTGCTAAATACAGGTTTGTAAATTATTTCACCATTTTTTCCAGGTTTTATTGCAATCTCCATTTTGTCAATATGAGCATGGGCACCTTTAGTTGCCCAGTCATCAGCGAGAACATCAATTCCGTGTGATACATGTAATCCAAGTGGATCAATCCAAGTAAATCCATTAGGCGCATACTGATACAGATTAAATCCACCCAGCAACCCAATCGGATCCGGCTGAGTAAATCTACCTATATCCGGATCATAGTACCTGAAAGTATTGTAATATAAGCCAGTTTCTCTGTCTAAATATTGTCCCTGATACCTTATTTTCTCTTTATTACCATCGGGATGATAATCTAATAGATATGTGTCACCTGCTTTTGTTTTGGTTCAGCCGTTCGATACGCACTTCGGTCAAGCGGTGTTCGGCATCGTAACAGGATTATTTAAAAGTTCACGGGTGTATATTTATTATACGCCATCTGAGTATTTTTGAGATTTTTTATTGTGAGCTAAAATAATTTATTAATCTTCTTCTTTAGCAAATCTGATCGCTTCTCTTAATCTCCTTTTAATTATCTTATTTTTCATATTTTTTTTCAGAAATTTTTTATTTTTTAATAATTTGTCTAATTCTTCTTCTCCTAGTATTTCCTTTATATCAGTAAACATTATGTCAAGATCTTCAACTGGGTCTGTAATAGCACGAGAAATATTCCGAAATAAATACCAGGATTTTACAATATATAATGCTTCTTCTTTATTGATTTTTAATAATAATTCGAATGCTGATTGCAGCATAGTTTTTGAAGATATTAAATTTTCCAGTAAATCAGTCGCTTTGGAAACATCAGCATGTTCGACAAAGTATTGCTTTTCCTGATCGTTTGTTATTGCTTTAGATAAATTATCATAGGCAATGATATATTCTTGAATAGCATCAATTATCATCTTGATTTTTCCTGTTCGATAATATTATATTCAAATATATAAACTTTAAGTTTATTGATACCCTTAACATTCTTATTACGGATTTAGGTTATACTAATCCAGAATATTTCTATTGAATACATTAATTTTTATTGAGGGCAAACTTAATTGCTTCTTTCACTTTTTTATTTCTTTTGTTTACCGGTCGAAATTCTTTGCATTTTAATACTTTGATTAATTCTTCTTCTCCTAGAATATTTTTAATCTCAGTAAACATCGTTTTAATAAAATATATTTCATTGTCAAAATGATTTGCCAGATCTTGCTCCAGATAATAATCTTTGATAAAAGCTAATGCTGCATCTTTATTTAGTCTTAATAACAACTCAAATTGAAGTAAACTCGACTGTTTATTATATCTTAATAACTCTTCCAACAACAAAGTACCTTCAGAAATACTGATATTATCTAAAAAATATTTTTGCTCTTGGTGATTTCTGAGTTCTAGCCATAACTTTTCTTTTGCCTCGCAATATTTTTGTAAAATTTCTATTAACATTTGCTCACCTTTCCATGACCTACAATTGCTTTAGAGTCGAATTTAAGACTACTTCTGATTTTCCAGTCTGGCCATCCTTTCTTTGTCGATCCTTAATATGTCACAACTAATTTACGAGTATCAATATCAATATAATAATCTGCTCTTAGGGCACCGGTTGCATTTCTTATATAATCTGGGTTTCTTGCCTCTAGATGTATTGAAGTTGCACTTATTCCCCCTCTAGGGTCTTTTGGATCAAATGTAAATCCATTTTTTTTAAAGTTCTTGAACTCTTTGCTTGACATAAATCGACGAACTATTCCAGGATTTTTGGGACGACCATCTATAAGATTACTCTTCGACAATCCCCATGGATCAGCCCAAATCAGCGCATTCGGCGCATACTGATACAGATTAAATCCACCCAGCAACCCAATCAAGTCAGGCTGCGTAAAGCGATCTGTATCAGGATCATAGTGCCACAAAGTATTGTAGTGCAGTCCGGTTTCTCTGTCTAATTACTGTCCCTGATAACGTAGATTCTGTTGTATCTTTCTATGGGCAGTCTCCTGTACCGTTTTGCACCACAGCTGGTATGAGCATTCCCACACAATTTCACCGGCTTCATCCGTCAGTTCCTCCGGCAAGCCATTCAGGTTGGTTATGCCAGCTCCCGTCACAAAAACAGGAAAAGAGCCATGACCACATATTCTTTACAACACTCCAGCCGCCATCTTAAAGGCGGCTGCTCGCTGAGGTGGGATTTGATACTTGGATAATTGTTATAGTGAAGATTTCTGAGGGATTTCTGATACTGCTTGCAGATAGTAACAATATTTAAGGAATTTTGGATAGCTCTATCGTGTGATAAAAGCAATCAATATTTTTTTCTTAATACGTTCAAATAATCAAAAATAAACGACGTAATAGCCTTGCTTCATTTTTGAAATGGAACATACTTATCCCATATGGCAAAAAACTCTTCTTTTGTTATACTCTTCGCTTTAAATTCTGTGTCTGAATTAATATCTTCTAAGGATGGTACTGGGCATTTTCCTAATCTTGTTTCTCCATATGACTGATTCTCTTCCGCATAACCTACTGTATTATTCATAAAAATCTCTACTTTTTTACCTCATAACGTTCTTCATCTAACTCGCTATATCATTCAATTGGCTCATCTTCATTTTTATGAATCCAATGAACTTTAATATATGTCATAGCTTGTTTTTCACGTAATAGAGTATACGATCTAATATATCTAATAGTGTTTCATTTGAAATTAAATAAACGCCATTCCTTGCCTTAATATATATATCTAATATTCAAGTGCGTTAAATAATTATTTAAAATAATGATGTATTTTACGTTGTAATTTACATTTCAATTCCTTTTATTGAAACAATGTTAATAGGATTTTTTAAATCTAAGATTATTCTATAATTAGCACTAGATTCTACTGTAAGAAATGCATCTGATAATTCTACTGCATTTATAAAAGGATTGGATTCTTCAAAATATATTACCCAATTTAGCTTTTCATCAGATGTGATATATGCAATAAAACCTTCACTTCCGTGACTACCTTCCCCTAACAAGCATGTCCCTCCCATTTGTAGTTTAATTTTCTTAAAAATATCTATATGAGTTATACAATCAGGATTTTGATTTAAAAAATCAACAAGACTAAATGATTCTCCGTTTGCAAAATAAATACCATCTTTAATTGGTAATTTTTCTTTATTCCATAATTCGTTTATTTTTGACATTTAATAATCCTAACATTTTGCAGATCTTATTTTCAATCACGTTTTAGAGACTAAATCGCTGTTTTTTATTTTTTCTATGATTACATCATTACTAAAATTATAAAACGGAAACTATACCAAAAGAAGAATTAAGATGATAAAAGAGAGGTGCGATTGAATAGAATGGTTTACCGTCCCGATCCAGCCGGTGGTTTCAATTCGAATGCCTAGAGCATTGTATATGTAGCCATAATGTTTGCTATGGTTCTGCAGTTCATAAACTACTTATTTTCTGTAGTGTTAAATTTAAACCAACAAGTGCTAAACAAAATCAAACAAATTAGTAATCCAAACCAGCAATTTATTTATACCAGATTTTATAAACAGCATACTAATAATCATTAATATTAAGTATAATTAAAAAATGTCTAAATGAGAAGTTAATCTATATTCAAATTAATTCTGGCAGATAAATATTCATTGTTTGTGTTCTTAATTAAATTTCATCTTCCTTTAAGGGATAAAGATCATTTATAAACTTAGTGAAAGACTGATTAATATAATAAACATTGTCCATATTAGGTGTTTCATCTTCATCTGCTTCAAGTTCATGATCCCAAAAATAAATTCTATTACTATTAGATTTCAATTCCATTATGATAAGATTACCCCCAGGATCATGAGCTATAGGAATGAATTCTGAAGGAATTCTATCCTTATAAAGATCATAATAACTTAATAAATTACTATATTTTTCTCTGCCTAAACTAAGAAAATAATCAACCATAGATCCATCATTCCTATCAGAAAAAAATCTAAATGAATTTGGCTGAGGTTGTCCTCCATTATATTTCATTAAAAAATCTTTATAATCATTTGGTAAATTACCTTTGATAATTTTCTCAAAATCAAAAATATCTTCTAAAGTTGCGGGATTTTTAGAATGAATAATAGTAGTCATAAATTAATTTTTACCTTCACTTGTTGAAATTCCTTTTTTGTACCTTAGTGTATCATACATATCAGAAGGTATTAGTTGCATATATTTATAATCCTGTTGCTACCAAATCTATTCTACCAGTCGTGAATTTTCCGAATCATGTTCTATAGTTTAATTTGTCATATTTACATTAACTAGTGAACAATTCATCAAATGTAATCAAATTAAACTCTTTAGATTCACCAAATTCAAATTTAATTTTGATCATTAAGCATTTTTCCAATTAACAAGATCAATTAATATTTCAGACATAGATTTATTTCTTTAACGATCAGTTTGCGCAATTGTTCCGGGTATTATAGAGAGTAATTTACCTACAATCTTTCAAGTTTAGGTATTTAATAAATGTATTTATAATCAATCAATTAAATTTTATTTAATTATTATACACTTATAGTATTATTTCATTTTTACTAATAAATCTCCTGAATATAATCTAATTTTATTATTTTCGTATATATATTCTGTCCATAATTCTTTGTTATCAGATTCACAATCGTTCATTATTCTATATTCTGAATATCCAGTATTCATTTCAATAATTGGTATAATTTTGTCTATTTTACCTTGCATCGTATTTTGCGATAAAAATAAAGCAAATTTTTTTAATAAATTTAATTTTATTTTTAATTCATAGTTACTACCTTTTAACGAATTAATCTCGTTATCAATAAGATTAATAATATTTAACATTTCTATCTTCCTATATAAATTGCAATTTTCTCACCATTTAGTATTAGTAATTGTTTGCTGTGGATGTCCGTTTGGTAAGCTTTCTTGTTTATATAAAATACCATCTTGTTTAAACTGATAATCTTTATGATACACGGTATTTTTACCTTTTTGAAAAGTTCTCAAATTGAAATTTTTCTTTTACCAAAACACTTTAATTGCTGATTTATTTCCAGCACGTATATCTTTAATTTTTTTGGGATATTTACAATAGGTTTGTTTTCGTGGTCTAACGTCTATTTTTCGATACGTCTACCATGGGTAGTCATAGAGGTAGCGATACTCTGTTGTTTGGTTTTGTTGAGCTGTTAAATGCATACTTCTTTCATGCGGTATTTGACATCTCTTAGAGTGTAATATTTAGCGGTACAGTTTGTCGTGTTCGATGTCACCGATGACGTCGTTGTTGATATTTATCTGGTGCAAGTGTCGGGAATCATAATACAGTTTATAGATGGCTCGCCCATCCGGCAGGGTAGTGGCGATATGGTTGCCCAGTGGTTCGGTCTTAGCTTAGTTGTTATTTACGCCCATCCAGATAGGTTTGTTCAATTAATCAGCCAGCAATCTTATATTGGAAACAGTTAAAAGTTATTCAAGAAAGAGAAATCATTCCTACTTTTCCATCCGGTGATAAACAAATAACTATTCCTTTTCCTTCCAGTCGAACTACATCACAAATTTTATTTACATTCCAATTTTTTATTTTAGCTAGCGCTAGCCAATTATTAAGTTTCCAGCTATTTATTCTACCAAGAATTACCATTTTTTTTCTAAAACCATGCATGTCAATATCTATACTTATTACAGTGTTATTTTTAGATAAAATATTGACATTGCCATATAGATGACTAAATATTCTTGATTTTCTGTTCAGTCTTGCTACAGGTAATTCTGGTTCTCCCATCGTTTCATAAATAAGAGAATCAGATGATCCGACATGCAATTTTTTGATGTGTAGACTGTTAATAATATCCATTAACTCTATTTGAAATATGGGGTTCCATTCTTCATCCATTATGAGCAACCTATTTTAGTATTATAGCTTTGTACATTACGTCCAATCTCAATATTATCCAAAGATTTGTAGCTTATTATATCTGCATTAAAATCTATCATTTGGATGCTCCTTTTTAATGAAATTATCCCTTTTTTACCTTATAAGCCCTTCTCTTTTAAATTTCGCTATCAACTCACATCCTTTTTCAGAAAGTTCTAATTTTTTTAAACGCACCTGAATTATTTTTTTCGAAGACATAAAAAAGTATTTAGAATCGTTCATCAAAAAATCTATATAATCATCAGAATAAGGAACATTAGGATCAAAACCTTCGATTTCGGTTTTAATAATTTTTGTTAAAAATTCATCAAAGGAATTAGCGACAAGTTTTAAATCTAGATTCTGCTCTAAATAACCATTTCTGACTGTCATATCAAAATATAGATCATTAACTTCATGATCCCAATGATAAACTTTGCCATTTGGATACAAACAAAGTAAATCTCCGAAATTTAAAGATGCTATAGCAATGGACCGTTTAGGGATTCTATTTAAATACATCCAGTTATTAGCAATTACATCTTCCCGATCTAGTTTCTTAGAGAATCCGAACATTACTTCAAGCGGAAGTGATTCACCTTGACAGTCAATGGAGTAATCAAACAGATCCTCATCAAAAGCAATGACATTATATTTCTTTAAAAATTTAATATAAGAATTATGAGAATCTGTTGTAATTTTTAATTTAGAGATAAGCTTATCAATATTTCTTGGCACAGCATATTTTGATTCAAACATTCGATTTCCTTTAATATCATTCATAATTAAGAACTAATTTACTAGCAACTTAATAGTCCTTGTTTTATAGTTTTGCGTTATTAAAAGTTACCAATCTATCAGATAATTATGAATTTTTATACTATGATGATATCTAATTAAATTAACTTAAATTAAGTACTATTTTATGATCACATTTTTAGTTATCAATGATAATTAAACCTTCTCTTATATCAAAAACGAATATTGTTATAATTATTAATTAGTTTTATCTTTTATAGTTATATTTATAATGATATTAATATTAACAAAGTGATACTATTTATCATTAGGCAATAAAAAAGGATTCAAACATGAGTAAAATATTTGATGATAATTCACAGACCATTGGCCATACACCTTTAGTTCGTTTAAAACATTTCGGACAAGGAAATATATTAGCCAAGGTAGAATCTCGTAATCCTAGCTTCAGTATCAAGTGTCGCATTGCATCAAATATGATTTGGGATGCTGAGAAACGTGGTTTATTAAACCCTGATGTTGAACTTATCGAGCCAACCAGTGGTAATACTGGTATCGCACTTGCCGCGGTTGCAGCTGCTCGTGGATATAAATTAACCTTAACCATGCCTGAAAGCATGAGCATTGAACGCCGTAAACTTTTAAAAGCTTTAGGTGCTAATCTCGTGCTAACCGACGCAGCTAAAGGAATGAAAGGCGCAATCGAAAAAGCGGAAGAGATTGTTGCTAGTAATCCTAAACACAATATTATGCTTCAACAATTCAGTAATGCCGCTAATCCAGAAATTCATGAAAAAACTACTGGTCCAGAAATCTGGCTTGATACTGACGGACAAGTCGATATTTTTGTTGCTGGGGTCGGTACTGGTGGGACTTTTACTGGTGTAACTAAATACATTAAAAAAACTCAAGGTAAAAACATCACTGCAGTAGCAGTTGAACCAAGTACTTCACCTGTTATTAGCCAAGCACTTGCTGGTGAGCCAATCAAACCAGGACCACATAAAATACAAGGTATTGGTGCAGGATTTATCCCTGATAATTTAGATTTAAGTTTGATTGATTTGGTCGAAAAAGTAAGTAATGAAGATGCTATCGATACTGCGCGGCTATTAATGGAAAAAGAAGGTATTTTAGCAGGAATTTCTTCTGGTGCCGCCGTATTTGCCGCCGACCGCTTAGCTCGTTTGCCTGAAAATGCCGATAAAACTATTGTGGTGATACTACCTTCATCAGGTGAACGTTATCTAAGTACTGATCTATTTAGTGGGATTTTCACCGAGAAAGAACTCGGTTAATTCAGTTAGATTATTCAATAGAAACAAAACACCGCTCTTGAGCGGTGTTTTATTAAATGATAAAGAGTTAAGCTATTATCTTATTCGATCAAATTTAAACCTCTTGAATAATACCAAAATGTCGATAAGCATGAGGTGTGGCTATTCGGCCTCTTGGTGTTCTTTGGATATAACCTTGTTGAATCAAAAATGGTTCTAACACATCTTCAATGGTTTCACGTTCTTCACCTATTGCAGCTGCAATATTATCTAATCCTACCGGCCCACCCATAAATTTTTCGATAATAGCCAGAAGTAACTTGCGATCCATATAATCAAAGCCTTCATTATCTACATCTAACATATCTAATGCTTGAGTGGCAATTCGTTCATCAATAACGCCTTTAGATTTGACATCTGCATAATCCCTAACCCGCCGTAATAAACGGTTAGCAATCCGTGGCGTACCTCGTGAACGTTTGGCAATTAGGTAAGCACCTTCTTTAGAAAGATCCATACCTAAAAATTTTGCACTACGGCTAACAATATATTCTAAATCTTCTACACGATAAAACTCAAGCCGTTGCACAATACCAAAACGATCACGTAATGGCGAGGTTAATGAACCGGCTCGAGTTGTTGCGCCAATAAGGGTAAAAGGTGGCAGATCAATTTTAATTGAACGTGCTGCAGGCCCTTCACCAATCATAATATCAAGTTGATAATCTTCCATTGCTGGATATAAGATTTCTTCAACAACTGGCGATAATCGATGAATTTCATCAATAAATAACACATCATTAGGTTCTAAATTGGTTAGCATAGCAGCTAAATCACCCGCTTTTTCTAACACCGGGCCTGATGTGGTACGTAAATTAACGTTCATTTCATTAGCAACAATATTTGCCAATGTCGTTTTACCTAGACCTGGAGGGCCAAATATTAAAACATGATCGAGTGCATCACTACGCTGTTTAGCAGCTTGAATAAAAATTTTCATCTGCTCACGAACTTGAGGTTGGCCAATATACTCATCCAAATACTTAGGACGAATGGCTCGATCTAAAGACTCTTCTTCTTTTTGTGCCTGTGGAGCAATTAAACGATCCGCTTCAATCATTATCAATACCTACTTTACAATACTGACTTTAATGCTTCACGTATTAGCATTTCACAATCCATTTCTGGTCTAATGACTTTACTAATAATACGGCTGGCTTCTTGTGGTTTATAACCCAAAGCAATAAGTGCTGAAACTGCTTCACTTTCAATTTGGTTGGATGATTTTTTAATATCACCAATATCAATAGCTGGGTTAACATTTGATAGTTCTTCACCAAAGCGTTTAACACGATCTTTCATTTCAACAATTAATCGTTCAGCGGTTTTAGTCCCCACACCTGGTAATTTGACCAATGTTTTAATTTCACCTTGTTCAACAGCATTAATAAATTGTGCAGCTGACATTCCAGATAAAATCGCCAGCGCTAATTTTGGGCCAACGCCATTAACTTTAATTAATTCCCGAAATAACTCTCGTTCTTGTTCATGATTAAAACCATAAAGTACTTGAGCATCTTCTCGAACAGCAAAATGAGTTAACACAATCACTTCTTTGCCATTGTCGGGTAACTCATAAAAACAGGTCATTGGCATAAAAACTTCATAGCCAACACCACCAACTTCAATTAATACTTTGGGTGGTTGTTTTTCAATAATGATTCCACGTAAACGACCTATCACAATATATCCTTAATAAGTTAATGTTGATTATATAAGTTTGATTAAAATAACCCTAAATTAAATAATATTTAAGATTCTAGATTAATCAAATTGATATGATCAACATTGAAAGTGAATTGAATGTAATTGTCAGTTAGTTTACCTGATAGGAAAAAATTAATAAAGAAAAACTGTATAAATAGACAGGAGATAAAAAGAAATTTTGCCGACCATGTCGGCAAAATGGATAAGACAATATCGGATTAGTTTTTCAACTTAAAATGGCATTTTAAAGCCTGGTGGTAATTGCATGCCGCCAGTTACTTGAGCCATTCTTTCTTTTTGCGCTTCTTCTAAACGACGAGTTGCATCATTGTAAGCAGCCGCAATCAAATCTTCTAACATTTCTTTATCATCTTCAGTTAATAAAGATGGATCAATTTCCACACGTTTACAACTATGTGCACCATTTACAGTCACTTTAACGATACCAGCACCAGACTCGCCGGTAACTTCTAATTTAGCAATTTCTTCCTGAGCTTGCTGCATTTTGGCTTGCATCTGTTGGGCTTGCTTCATCAAATTTCCCAAGCCACCTTTTCCACCTGAAAACATAATTATTCCTCGTTAATAATATTTAGCCCGTAATTATACAGGACGAATACTCGCTTCATCAATCTTCGCATCAAAATATTGACAAATCATTTCGACTTTAGCGTCTTGATTAATAGTCTGTTTAGCTTGTTCAAGCTTTTGTTGATATAAATCTTCACGCATTTCTAACGGCGTTTTATTTTCTTGATTATCATCAATAACAATTTTTAAGTTTAATGGTTTTTGACGATATGCTGATAAAGCAGATTCAAGTTTTGTGCAATTTGCCGGTGACTTTATCAAGTGTTTCACTGACGAACGCATATGCAAAACAATATTATTGTCATCAATTTGTTCAAAATAAGAGTTAATTGCGATTTGTTTAATTAATGGCGCAAGTTCTAATTGTTCAATTTCAGCACACCACGCGTCTTTTTCAGCCATTTCAACAATTAGTTTTTTAGTCATTTCTGGCGTTTTATCAACTTTTAAAGAATCGCATAATGTTTTTGCATCGAGTGCCGGTTCATTTTTCGTTTCAACTAAGCCACAAGCTTGCCATTGATAATTTTCGGCAGTTATCTCTTCTTGTTCTGCTTCCTCATCATTTCTTTCAATATTATTGCCTAACTTGTTGGCAAGCTGCTGAGCGTCACCCCGTTTACTGTTAATTAAAGAATTAGATGGTTGATGGTGATCAACCAATTCAGGCTTTTTTGGCTTTTGTTCCTCTTTAATTAACTGCATTCGCATCTCTAAAATATTTTTAGTGATTGACGATGCATCATCGGGAAGTGATATTTCTGGTTGTGAAACAGTCTTTTCATCACTAGTAACTGGTCTTACTATTGTATTGTCATTTAATTGCTGATTTTCAATAGCTGGCTTAACAGTTTGCCTAATAGACGCGGCTTCATTTGCGCTTTGTGATGAAGGTGTCACAACCTGATCTGATTGTGTTCTAATAGGCGATTCAGCTTTTTTTGTCGGTATAGTAGCTGTTGCAGCTGGTGGCTTAATTGCATCGACATTTTTAGGCATAAATGCTAAAGCGCGTAAAAAGCTCATTTCAACACCCATTTTTTTATCTGGTGCAAAAGCAAGTTCTTTTCGGCCCATTAATAAAATTTGATAAAACAGTTGCACATCATTAGGCGCCATATATTGAGCTAAGAAGCGTAACTGTTCTTCATTGTCTGTATAATCACCCAATGCTGTCGGCACAACTTGTAATAAGGCAATTTGATGTAACAAAGCAATAGATTCGGCTAATAAATTATCCCAATCCGCACCTTGTAAAGCAGCTGCTTCAATCTGTTGCATCAAAGTATTACCATCATTTTGATAAAGAGCATTGATTAATGAAAAAGGAATTGATTTATCTAAAGTACCAAGCATAGAGGCTGCTGACACAGCATCGATTTTACCATTACCAAGCGCTATTGCTTGATCGGTTAAACTTAATGCATCGCGCATACTACCATTTGCTGCTTTAGCTAACAGCTGTATTGCTCGCGGTTCACTTTCAATTTGTTCTAATTGCAAAATATGTTTTAGTTGCTCAGCAATTAATGATGTATCAAGCACATTTAAATGCAGATGCAAACAGCGAGATAAAATAGTGATAGGTAATTTTTGCGGATCAGTTGTTGCTAATAAAAACTTAACGTGTTCTGGTGGCTCTTCCAATGTTTTTAATAAAGCATTGAAGCTACTACGAGAGAGCATATGTACTTCATCGATTAAGTAAACTTTAAAACGCCCTTTGCTTGGCAAATATTGAATATTATCTAAAATTTCCCGAGTATCTTCGACTTTAGTACGTGATGCAGCATCAATTTCGAGTAAGTCAACAAATCGACCTTGTTCAATCTCACGACAATTGTCACAAACACCACAAGGTGTTGCCGTTATACCACTCTCACAATTTAAACCTTTGGCTAATAGTCGAGCAATCGAAGTTTTACCTACACCTCGAGTACCAGAGAACAGATAAGCGTGATGAACTCGACCAAGAGAAAGAGCATTAGATAAAATTTTTAAAACATGCTGCTGCCCTACTACTTCAGAGAATGATTTTGGTCGCCACTTACGTGCTAAGACTTGATAACTCATAATCACCGTTACTTATTACTAATAAATTTTGCTAATCATACCATAAAGTGTCAATGTAGTCTTTAAGATGCCGATAACCGATTCGATATTAGGTGAGATTTTTAAGCAATAAAATACCCTTTGCACAAATTTTGAAATTATTAGGCTGTTTTGAGTAATTAATTATTGAAAAATGATTTATCAACCTTCAAACAGTCAATCGAAGGTTGATAAGTAAAGGAAATAATCAATTGATGATTAATCATGAATGGTTAATCTTGATTCAAATAAGCCCATGCATATTGTGCATAAAATTCTGCACCTAATGCCATGCCATCTTCGTCGACATTAAAACAGCCATGGTGATGTGGCCATTGAGTATCTTTCTCAGGATTACCAGATCCGACTAAAGCAAATGCACCTGGAATGTTTTGCGTATAATAACTAAAATCTTCACCGCCGGTGGTTGGTGCTTCAAAATACAATGCATCTTCGCCAAATGATTCAACAATGACTTTTTGTGCTAATAATGCACTTTCTTTATCGTTAATAACTGGTAAAGTACCATAGATATATTCAACTTCAGCAGTCGCTCTATACATGGCTGCAACTTGGTTAGCATAACGTCTAATTGCTGCTTCAATTTTCTCTCGCACTGCAACATTAAAGCATCTCACCGTTCCTTCTAAAACCGCATTTTCAGCAATTACGTTAAAGCGCGTACCCACATCCATTCGACCTATAGTAACAACCGCAGGATCGAGAGGCGATATTTCACGAGAAACAATTGATTGAACATTCATAACAAATGCAGATGCAACCATAACCGCATCCACTGTGTCATGAGGCATTGAACCATGACCTCCACGCCCTTTAAATCTCACTGTTAATAGATCTGCTGAAGCAAAGCTTGAACCAACAACACAAGATACTTTACCTACCGGCATTTGTGACCAGATATGCATACCAAAAGCGCTATCAACACCTTCAAGTACACCTTGTTCGATCATCCCTTTTGCCCCTTGAGCAATTTCTTCAGCCGGCTGAAATACTAACCGTACATTACCTTTTAACTGTTCACGGATAGAATATAACGTTTTAGCAGCCGTTAGCAACATAGCCGTATGAGTATCATGTCCACAAGCATGCATTTTGCCATCAATAGTGGATTGATAATCAATATTGGTGCTTAATTCCTTTACTGGCAAAGCATCAATATCTGCCCTAAGTAAGATCGTTTTACCTGGTTTACCGCCTTGAATATCAGCAATAATTCCAGTCGGCTTAGTGCGTCGATAAGTAATACCAATTTTATCAAGTTCTTCAGCAATTCTATCGGTGGTTCTAAATTCTTCCCACGGTAGTTCTGGATGACGATGTAAATCACGACGAAACGCGATCATGTCGTTAATATTCTGTTTTATTGAATCTTTAATAGTTTGATTAATCATGTTACTACCTTTTATATATTTCATATGTATTCATTTAATAGTGCACATATTTGCACGAATCTACAAGTTGAATCTGATAATTAAATTTCCAACTATTTTATTGGTGTTAACGGGCCAACAATCATATTAACCATGATGCCAGCTAATACAACTGATACCATCGTTACTGAAATAAATCCGCCAATTAACATTGGTGGTAACATATGGCTGGTTAATACCTCTTTTTCTTTTGGATCTTTGGTTAAATTATTAATGACCTCGTTAGTGATAATATAATCGGCCGGAAATCCATATAATGCAGTTAAGGCGATCGAAAAAGCCATTTCTTTACTTACTTTTAAAACTTTACCGACAATAACCGAGAAAATAAACATCCCAATAACGGCTGAAAGAATAAAAATAATTAAAGGTGTGATAAGCCTAATTAACATATCAGGCGTTGCTCGGCTCAAAGTATCAAAAATAAATAACATCAATCCCATTACTGCCAGCCCGAAACCACCGGCTTTCTTTAAAGGATGACGCTCTAAAAAACCAAAAGAAGCAGCAACGACACCAAATAATAAACATAAGACAAATGGGCTAATACTGACGACTGGTTTTAATACTTCCGATACTGAATAAGCTAAAAAACCGACTATTGCAATACGCAAAAAGATAAAGTACGAAGAATTATAACTCGCTGGAATTTTAGCAAACAGACTCGGCATTGGATTTTCATCAGTAGTTGCAGTTTGCTTATCCATAGTAGTAGCATCTTTTTCAACTACCCAAGTCCCTTCATGATATTTTTTCAATACTCGGCGGCCTTCTTTTTTCAGCATAATTGATGTTAATGGATAACCAATAAAACCTTGCATTACATAAATTATAATTGCAAATACAGCCAAATCTGGCAATCCTGCTTCGGTTGCCCCTTTAGCCATAATAATAGCTGAAACAATACCACCGACTAATGGTGGAATAGCGACAATAATAGTATTGAGATCAAAAAATAGATATCCAACAATAATAGCAATAACAATAATACCCACAATTCCTGAAAGCGATATAAGTATTGTCTTCCATTGTAGTATCAACTCATTTATTGATAACAAAGTTCCCATGTTCACAATCAATAAATACATAAACATAACAGCGACTACATTTGGAATACCTGCTCGAGCAACAATATCAGTTGGAAAAAATGTCCAATAACCTAATAAAAACAGTACCGCGCAAATAAAAACTGAAGGTACCCAAGCTTTAGTTCGTGTTGAAACAACATCACCTAGATATAAAATAATAAGCAATAAAACTAATGCCAACATCTGTGGCATATCATTCATAGTGGGCATAAAAACTCCATTTTTAATAAATTAAATTATAAAAATTAATTAAAATGATATAAAAATGGCTATTATAGATAATATTTTAAACATTGTTATATGTTTTTTATCATAAAATCATTAATTTCGTCTAAGAAAAGATTACCATATTTTTCTAATTTGATTTTACCAACACCAGTAACATTAATCAGTTGTTTCTTACTTTCAGGTTTGATTTGCACCATCTCAAGCAAGGTTGCATCACTGAATACAACATAAGGGGCAATATCCTCCATATCAGCAATTTCTTTGCGTAACCGCTTAAGATTATTGAATAATATTCGTTCTTCATAAGATAATATCGTGGTTAAATTAATCGCTCGAGCATAACGATTTAAGCGACTTTTCTTCACAATTTCTAAACGTGGTTTTGCTAAAGATAAAGCGACTTGACCTTTAAGAATCGCACGTGCTTGTTCGGTCAATTGTAACGTAGTAAAGGTGGAAATATTTTGGCTCACATATCCCAAATAAATTAATTGTCTAATTACACTAAGCCAATAATCAGAAGAATGCGCCTTTCCTATTCCATAAACCGATAATTTATCATGACCATTTTCTTTAATTTGTGAGCGAGAAGATCCTCGTAACACATCGACAACATATTGAGCACCATAACGTTGCTCAACTCGGTATATACAAGAAAGTATTTTTTGTGCATCAATTAATCCATCATAATGCTCGGGAGGATAAAGGCAGATATCACAGTTATTGCAAGGTTCGGTTCTATTCTCACCAAAATAGTTAAGTAATACGGTACGCCGACAGGTCATACTTTTGGCAAATGACTCCATGGCTTGAATCTTATGTAACTCAACTTGTTTATGTTTATTCTCTGGTTTATCAGCAATTTGTCGATGATACCAGTTTAGATCTTTACTATTAAATAATAAAAGAGCTTCTGCCGGAACGCCATCACGCCCTGCTCGACCAGTTTCTTGATAATATGCCTCTATCGTCCTAGGGCAATCAGCATGCACCACAAAACGGACATTGGGTTTATTAATTCCCATACCGAAAGCGACAGTTGCAACAATAATTTGCACATTATCCTTCAAAAAATTTTCTTGTGCTTGTTGACGCTCAGCAGTGGTTAAACCAGCATGATAAGCAACGACAGAGAATCCTCTCGCAGCTAGTCTGGTTGTCATATCCTCAACTTTGGAACGACTAGAACAGTAGACAATACCACTATTCCCTTTTTGGGTTTCAATAAAAGAGACAACTTGCTCAGTAAGATTAAATTTCTCAACCACCGTATAACGTATATTTGGCCGATCAAAACTGCGCACCACCACTAACGGATCGATTAAATTAAGCTGATTAATCACATCTGCTTGAGTCAATTTATCGGCGGTTGCTGTTAACGCGATAATTGGAACTTCGGGAAAACGCAATGATAAATGGCTTAATTGACGATAGTCAGGCCTAAAGTCATGTCCCCATTGTGAAATGCAATGCGCCTCATCAATAGCGATTAATGATGGTGGATGAGCAGTAATTAATGTAGAAAAGGACGATACTGCCAGTCGCTCAGGTGAAATATATAATAATTTAATTGTGTGATTTAAATACTGTTCAATAATGTTTTGTTGCTCTTCTGGAGATTGAGTCGCATTTAAAAAAGCCGCCGGAATACCATTAACAATTAATTGATCAACTTGATCCTTCATTAACGAAATAAGTGGCGAAATAACCAACGCAGTACCTGGCAATACTACTGCCGGAATCTGATAACAAAGCGATTTACCGCCACCTGTTGGAATAATGGTTAAAGTATCTCGCCCGGCAATAACTGATTCGATAATATCTCTTTGCTGATTTCTAAACGATTTGTACCCAAAAACATTATGTAAAACGTCCTCAATCTGATCTTTAAATGACATACTATCCTAAACCGGTAATACCTTATCTATTTCCAAGGAGTATAACGAATTTGAAATTAACAAACCACCGTGAATTTACATTTATTTACAATTTATAAAAAGTTGAACTATTCCTAAACGATTAACATTGGAAAATAAAATTGGCAAAAAATCAGCTTTTGTATATTATTTGATTAATAACATTGACTGTTTTTCCAACAAACAAACTCAAAAGATTAAAAAAACAGCTATTTTTGATTTTTTTACTTGAAACAAAACAGTTTGCCAGCTAATATTTGCGTGTTTCAAATATACGCCCGTAGCTCAGTTGGTTAGAGCATCACCTTGACATGGTGGGGGTCAGTGGTTCGAGTCCACCCGGGCGTACCAATTCAAAGCCTTATCCTACAAGACTTACAAGAAATTTAAATCACCTTTTAAAAAACCGCTGGGGTAAAATTGGGGTAAGAGATCCAACAACTAATTTTTTTTGCAATATTCAAATAACTTTTTTGCATCCACCGCAAAAACATCATACGAAAAAAATGTATTATTTATATTTTTTATAAAACACTTAAATTTAAAATTTTTTATAATAACTGGGCTAATGATAAAAAAGATGCACAAAAAACCCCTTTCTGAAGTGCCCCCCAATAGTTGTACAACCAATTACTGGGGGTCTTTTTATGTCAAAATATAGTCGAGATTTAAAAATTATCATAGCTAATGAATTCTTATCAGGAGAATCATCGGAAATTCTTTCAAAAAATATGCGATATCTTCTCCTCAGATTCGATATTGGTCCCAAGTGGTTGCGATTCATGGGGGTAACGCCTTTCAACCAACACCTCATTTACGTCATGCCGAAGCAAGATTACAAGCACTAAAATTAATGTGGACAAATAATTG
>NZ_NASN01000048.1:0-19145 GCF_002142015.1 Gilliamella sp. A7 | reverse complement strand
TGATATGCAAGCGGCTATTTCTCAGCTTGAAAATGCGCTATCGATTGCCAAAGCCTTACAAAATGCCGCAACCGAATCTGAAGCCCATGTGGCAGACACCGACAGTCAAGAGCAACTAAAAGCGACACTAACCCAGTTAGCCCAAAGTGGCATTCTTGCTTATGCACAAGAAGGTATCGCGTTGACCAGTCCGGAAAACATTCAACTGTCCACATCGAACAGTGTATCGGTGACCAGTGAAAACCAAACTGACATCAATGCGTTAAAAAACATTACCATCTCATCAGGTGAATCCATCGGTCTATTTGCCCAACAATCAGGAATGAAAATCTTTGCCAATCAGGGGGATGTTGAGGTGCAGGCACAAAATGCCAACCTGAATATGGCCGCCAAGCAAGATATTAAAATAGACAGTGTCGATGGTGAGCTGACGGTTACTGCAAGTGAAGAGCTGGCAGTAATGTGTGGTGGTTCATACATCAAAATTAGCAGTGCTGGGATTGAATTGGGCACGGCCGATAATGTTTATATAAAAAGTAATGCATTGCAAAAAATGGGGCCAGCACAAAGAAATATTCAACGAGAATTACCATCGATATGTAATGGTGTACAACAAGATGAGGCAAATAAGCATGCTATCATTGTGGAAAGATAACGATGATTAGAACCATATCAGAAACAGATATCAGTAATGTAATAGCTGAGCAAATCAATCGATTTGGCAAGATATATTTATTGATTGATCCAAAAATTAACGATGATTTTTTCTTTGAACATAATTTTGAATTTGAATCAATTGTACCAATTCGAGATAGGCAAGATACAGTTTCACAAGATCATGAATGCTTACAGTTATGTACAATAAAAAAAGGTGAAAGTTATATTGATCAAGTGATCAGTGAGTTAAAAAATAATCAATCGGCTGCAATTGCTTTAATTATCTCGCCGTACAGTGCAAAAAACATACAAAATCACATTAGCAATGCTATGTTTATGTCATATAAAGCTAAATTTTATTTTTTAAGATTTTATGACCCATATGTCTTAAAACATTTAGTAAATATCTTAAATAAAAAACAATTAGATCAATTATTAGGCATAACTCAAAATTGGTACTATTGGCAAAATAGTTATATCGAATTACATCACAAACCAGAATTAATACTGTCCGATATTAATTATGAAATAACAACAAATCAATGGCAAAAAATTAACATTGCTCAATCTTATAATGCTTATGAATATCAAATGATGAGACAACAAAATTCTCCTTTATCAGAAAACCAACAAAATACTCTAGCACTGATTTTAGACTGGATTTATAAGGCTTCATTTAATACGCCAGAACAACAAAAAATGGATTATATTGTTAATCATGTTATGGAAAAATCCGAATCATTTTTTCAGAAAACTTCCTACGATCAATTTTCCAATATGATGAAAAACAGTAATATTCATCAAATTAAACAATATTTGCAACAATTAGAGCAGGAATAAAACATGGCATCAATTGATGAACTAATTAAATTAATATTAGCTGCACATATTAATAAGAACGATTCCGGTAGGCGGTGTCCAAAATGTCAAGAAAAAGAAGGCGATTTAATTGTTCTGCCTACTCGATTATCAGTTAGCGGTGATTTAGGTAAAAACCGTATTATAGGTAATAATCTTAAAGTTAATGTAGAAGTTCCTCCTTTACCAGATTTCGCTCAGCAAATGGTTAAAAAATTACCAATAGAACACTCTAATTATTGTATACAAATGCTTAGACAAGGATATTTATATGTGCTTGTTGACTATAAAAATGGTAAGAAAGAGTGGCGAGTATTTTCTTCCAGCCCTGAAGGATGTTTAACTGAGTTTGAAAATACTAACACAATACCCTCCACTCCACCCAATTATAATTGCAATATAGCTACTGATGGAGCGGATGCTTCATATATCAGTTTCAAAAATAGTAAAGATATCTTTAAAATTCATTTTCTTTTTAGTCCAAATAAAATAACTAATGCACGGTTAGAATTTTACCTTGGTACTCCAGAATTTGAACTAGAAGGCATGACACCAGATCAAATACGAAGTGGTCAAAGATCGATAAAAGAAGAAGCTTTAATATCAAATATATTAGAATTTTCAACTGCAATAGAGATTGCCGAACAACAAGCTTTTTTGCACAGTAAATTGCCTCATGAATTTAAATATGGAGAACGAGATGATCCTGAAAAACAACTTAAAATAATACATCACATATATACAAATCGCGCTACTTTTTTTGATAAAGATATTCTGGAATATTATGGTCGTTATTTATCACTCTATAAAAAATTAAACGCTCGCAAAGGGGTGGCAATTGTAGTTAATGACGCAATAGGTATTACACAAAGTTTGAATAATCTTCGTAACCAAGCATTAGAAAAAAAAATTAAACCATGGATGGAAGCTAGAGATAATGAAGGGATTTCGAATGAACATCGTTTTATCGTAAAAAAACAACTTGATGAATTTAAAAAGTCATTTCGTGATCGCCGTTTAAAGCAGTTAACAGAGAAATATTTAATATTGACTGAACAGTACAAAAAAGCAAATTATAAATCAATTCAAAGTAATTATATTCCTGAAAGCTTGAAAAAGAAAAGTACTAAAATACTTGATAAGAGTGAAGAATTGTATAAAAAAGATGTAGAATCCACCTATACAAAAGAGTTAGCAGAGAAAGAATTTCAAGAAAAATATTGGAACCGTTTGTCACAAGAAAAAATTAATAAATTTGAAAATGATTTTAAACAGTTATCAGAAAAAGCCGAAAAACTTGCAGAGCTACGAGCTAAAGATTACATAAAATGGTTAAAATCGGAGCAGTTGATAACAGCATTAGATCTTTATGATGAAAGCAAAGAACTCGACGGAATTATGTTTCAATTTCAGATGGGTATGTGTCTACATGGTACAAGCAGTTCACCAGAAATCACCGATATACTTGATCAATGGTGGAATGCACCGAAAATTACTCGTGATAACTTAGTTATGCGTGCATACCTTTTTAACAATAAAAGTTTAATTGATGATATCAACCAATATTTAGATATACAACTATCAATCGCGATAACTGATGCTCCTGAAACAGATAATAACGATCCCAATGTTAAAAACGCAATCGAACTATTAAATAACCTTACTGACCATATTAATACGGTAGGTTCTATTATAGATCAACTAGAAGAACGAAAATTTCCAATAGCAATATTATCCGTAACATTAACAGATTTAGTAAGAAATTTTTTAAAAATTACCGTATCCAATGTCGAGGTGCGTATTCACAATGCTATGGGGAATCTTATCCTAAGTTCGCTTAATAAAACTGCGCATAATATGTATGATATGGGTTATAATATTAATGGTGTAAAATTTTCAGCTACGAATAAACAACGAGGTGTTCCGCGACTTGAAAATATTGCAAAAAATAACTTCGGAAATGCAGATTTAGTCAATACTCGTATTGCTATAATTTCATTTGGATTCAAAGCTTACGATACATACCAAAAACTTAAAACAATTGATATTAATAATGCTCGGGAAGTCACAGAATGCATTGCATCGATAATGGAAAGCATTGCCGGCGCCTTTCAGGTTGGTATAAGCACTATTGAATATAGCATTGGTAACAAAACAAATTCTAGAATCGGACATGTTACTTTTAATGCCTTTGGTCGGTTGTATTTATGGTCGGCAAGTATATCTACGATAGCTGGTGGGGTAATGGGGGTATTAGATTTATTAGATGGGTGGAATAATGCTCAGTATAAAAATAAAGGTGTTGTAGCATTAGCTTATTTCGCTAGAGGACTGGCCACTTTGGCGTTAAGTATTGGACAATTTGCAATTGTACTAGGTTCGCTAGCACCATGGTTAGAAAAGATAGTTAGTTATAGTACAAAACGTACCATTTGGGTGAAAATAGCTGAATTGGGACTCGCAATTGGACGCTTTGCTCTTAACAGTGCCCTCGTTTTAGGGCGAATTGTGTTTGCAGCTTCATTCATTACGCTAGCTGTCTCGTGTGTACTCATTATTATTGATGACAGTGCACTTGAAAAATGGTTTGATCGCTGCTGTTTTGGCAAGGAACCAGACCGTAAAAGATTTGCAGATTTAACTGAAGAATTAACAGAGTGGAATCAAGCTATTGAGGAAACATTATAGATATATATCGGTGATATATTTATTATGGTTTGGTAACTACATAAAGTATGGTGAGTTTAATTGTTTTTCATCCTTATAAAACGAGTTTTTCCGTTGCTCAATCAGTCGGGATAAGTAAAAATACCTACAAATGCCAAGACTATAAAGATGAATGAGATTTACTCTAAGTTATATGGAAGATAACCTAGAAAATATACCCAAACCAAGACATGGCCCCCATTTACCAATGCCATGTCATGGATTAGGTAGCCATATCAGCCCGATGAACCACTCAGTACAAAATTCGAAAAAGTATAGTGATGTATCTGTTATTAATCCCGGTATTTTTAATTCTATTACCTGTTTACACGGCAGGTTACTTTATATCGGAATGTTTATGCTGGTCGCCACGTTGGCCAAAGGTGATCAGACAAGCAAAAAAGGCAAACTCATCCCCAAAGAAAGGACCTTATTACACTATCCACCTGACGTACACAAAGGCATTTTAGAGAGCCGATTTGAGTGGTGCATTTTGAATGAAAAAACCCAAAATACATTGATTATGATAACTGATCCTAAATGAATACCGATTATTTAATACGAAAGAAAAAATCAGTAATAGTAAAAAATAATAGGCCTATTATGTCCTACGCAAAATATGATGGAACAGATATTATTTATAATAATAAAGAAGAGTTATAAAAAAACGAGGATCAGTATTACTGATCCTATTTTACCCCCTGAAAATTTCAGTAAAAATAACTAGTACGCTTTCAGAGTTTAAAGGGATATTTTGTTATGTACCTTTGTGTGATGATGCTTATATGAGTAACATATAAGTAATTATTTACCAGCA
Source organism: Gilliamella sp. A7 (assembly GCF_002142015.1). Classification (NCBI taxonomy): domain Bacteria; kingdom Pseudomonadati; phylum Pseudomonadota; class Gammaproteobacteria; order Orbales; family Orbaceae; genus Gilliamella; species Gilliamella sp. A7. The sequence continues at coordinate 14,107 of NZ_NASN01000048.1, read as the reverse complement.
CAATATTTTACAGCTAAACTAAATAATACAATTAAGTTAAAAGGTTGGCAGGGTGATTTTAAATTCAATGAAGGTGATTGGGTTGAAGTTGTAGTCGAAAAACATACTAACCATTATGAATGTGTATGCTATTCTTAAAACGGGTGAGCAAATTATTTCTCTCTTATTCCCCTTTATTTTGCTGGATGTAAACACGCTTTAAAACGCTGTCATATCCCAGTATTTTCCTATTATTCCTCCAGTGAAAGGATTTTCATCTTGTAAATAATCTGATGTTGCACACCGACTATATTCACTGCAACAGTTCCCACGAAAGCAGTATGATAACCAGTATTATTGTTGAAAATTCTGCATGAGTACAATCAGTATTATCATTATTGAAATAATACTGCCCTGCTATATCTGCCCCCAGAAAGAATCCCACCATAAATTACCATTTTTACACTTAAAAAAGCCATGTTATTACTTGAGTTGTTATCATCACAAGATGATGTACCATTCATTCATAAATTTTCTGTACTTTTGTACTATTTCTACACTAGCTTTATCAATGCATTCAGGGCCATTTCCACATTTAGTTTTCGCTACTTTATGCAAAGTATACCCCATATATTCACGATAGTTGTTCTCAGCCGCATTTTTACTGCTACAAATTGCTGCACTAGCATAACCAAAATTACCTCCTGTAGAGGGAGCAGCAAAATCAGTCGCTAATTGAGATAAAACATTAACAATTTGCTTTCCATCTTCGTTTAACTCACATATTTTTTTATCACCGTAAAGTATACCAATAATCGTTTTACTAGCTAATTTACCAGAGCTACTACCCTTGCACCACCGCCTAAAGCCAAATTACCCTGCAGTTCAACCACTAACGCGCCAAATATTGCATGAGAGATTAAGTTACCGGCAAGGTAGTGCCCCATTAACCATCCTTCTCTAGATGCCGGGTATACAGTTTTATCTGCTCAGCTAGCCAAAGAGCCCCGGTACTAATAGGTCGGCAGTGATATCCACTGTGATGATACTGATAATAAATTAATTTGCTAAGTTTATTCCTTAATAGATATAGAATTTTGTTGTTGAGCTTATCTTGAAAAGCTTATATTAGGTCCATTCTAATGTTCCATCATTGTGAACCCATACAGCCCCGGCAGGACAAGAGTCATCATAGAACCAATAATCCTCCATCATGTGTTTAGGGTCATACATTCCATCCTCATTGTTAGGAAACGCATCATGAAATATTTTTAACTGCTCATCAATTGTACCGATCAACATATGCCCTTTTTTTGCCAATTTAACACGTCCTTCGTTCAATAATCTTTTTACAAAATAAAAAAATATTTCTTTTCTTGTTTGAAAAGGAAATTGCTGTCCAGAAAATTTTAATGACGGAATCATATCAGGACTCATATAACTCCATAATGCTCCAAAAGATCTGAATTCAGACCAATCAACAATATTTTTATAATCATAATCATCTATCATAAATTTCTCCTATCTAAATTTAATTTCTGCACTTTTTCTTAATCCTCTATATAAATCTGTTAATGTGGGATTGTTTCTAATATTAATAGTCCAACTAGCTTCTGTTTTGTTTCCTGATTTGGTTTATTGAAGTTTGTTTGTAAAAATAATTAAAGACTCTACACTATTTTATTATTATATGAGTACAACTAAACTTATGAAAAGCTAAGTAAAAATTGGTAAAATTAAATTTAGGCATTATGCTTTTAAAGCATCAGGATAAAATATTGATTAGTTAAAAAGATATAAAAAATGTGTATAAACAATCGATGTCGATAGATGCTTGTGACGACCCTTGTTGATTTTTCGATTACAAGACCAGTATCCTATCGTTAACTTGATAAGTTGATGATTCTTTTTTTAGATTAAAGTTATTCTGATTTGGTTTATTAAGGTTTATTTTGTAAAAATAATTGAGGAGTCTATACCATCTTATTGATATTAAGATATGAATGAACTGGTCATAGTCTTTGGGAATTATGTGTAAAAAAGATAACTATAACAAAGGATGTTACTCTTCACTGATTATCTTTAAAACCCTCTAGTTGGGTAAATTCTGATCTAACACAGACCATTCACCATTACCACTTAAAAAGACGAGTTAATTGTTCAATTTGTGAACTAGATCACTGAGTGGATAAATAGTTAGTTCAGTTCTGCGACTAGTCTCGCAGAACTAGATGACAGATGCATAAACTAAAGATCATCTTTACAAATGACATCAATTGCACCACAAGCTTTAAATAGCCATTTCAAAGCACCTGATGCAAAAGGGTCATCTAATGCTGTAACCTCAATTAAAAAATGTGTATTTTCAATTTCACCATCAAATTTATAAGCATTCCACCAAAACCATTCTCTGGTCTCTGGTTCAAGCCATACAAGCCAGTTTCCTAAACTCCATTTTTTATTTTTCTCTAGACTTACTTGTTTTTCCCAAGGTAGACTTCTTCTATAATTAATTTCTTTTTCACTTTCACTTTTTGAAAGTTCTGGAGCACAATTATTAACAAACTTATTAGGTAATATTTTTGACCATTCTTCAAAAGAAGGCCAAACTAACTCTGAATTATAGTTTACTATCACTAACACTCGTTTAGCTAAGTTTAACACTTCATCAGCATTATTATTACAATGAATAATAAACCTAGCTATACCAACCCCTGTAGCTTTAACTGTATGATTTGGTGGATTGACAAATCTCTCTCTTTCTAATAATAACTGTTTACTAAATTCACTATTTATTACCATCTTTACCATCTCTTGAGACAATAGAATTTATTAATTCACCAAATTGATAGAGTTTTATTATTTAGTTTGGTTAGAATGCTTACATCAGGTCCATTCTTATACTCCATCATTGTTAACCAATTTTGCTTCAGCAGAGTCGGCGTTAAAGCGCCCATAATAGGATCAAAAACAATTACCAATTTTCTTTTGCCTCTAAAATTGTTTCTTTAAAAAAATACCGAAATCTTTTGCGACTTTTGTACTCATAATATACCTATTTTTTAAATTCATTCGCTCTATTTTTCTAGTATTCAGGGTGCCATTTCATAAACTCATATAGATCTACCCCTGTTGGAATAAAACTATCATCAACATGGATTAAAATAGAAACTGCGATCTCATTATATACCTTCTTAAATTCTTATTGAGTCATTTTATAAGTAGTGCTTTTCCAAGTATAATGAATTAAAACATTACTAACTTTATCTGTTCCTTTAATAACTCCCCTAGTGACCAACCTTATTACCTTGATCCCATATCATGGCACTTCATAATCCTGTTTGATTTACTATTTCAAAAGCACCCTCACCCAAATAGCCACCTTTCCAATCAATTCCCCCTTTTTACTGAGATCATTGGCTAACCGGTTAGCAGCTTTAATTATAATGGATCTATATCTGCTAACTATTAATAGATTTATTAAATGAATATTGATATGAGAAATTAAATATGATTAATTAATTTATGGTTGGTTACCAATTTTCAAAAGAAAAAATTACATGCCATTTTACCGCCATTCAAAATTTTTTTGATATTTGGATTGATAAAGAAATGAGAATTATCTAATTGATTTTGTTGGTGCCAGTGGTCGGACTCGAACCGACACGCTTTTAAGGGCGGCGGATTTTGAATCCGCTGCGTCTACCAATTTCGCCACACTGGCATTAGAAGTGTAAAAAAGTAAACGTTGGCAATTATACTAAGCTTTGCAATATCTGCAACAGATATTATTCTAAATGCTGTTAGTTGCCTAAAATTTCTACTACCATCTATGTTTCCAGGCTGGTAATTTTTTTAAAATTGTATACGCAGTCTCTTTGGCAACACAATAATCAATTTTATGATTATTAACATACTTGAGCGTTACCTCGAGCCATTTTTCGTCAAATGATTTCATTGTTCCATCGCTATGAGCACAATGTTTGCAGTAATTTTTTGACATATCATGCAGAGGATAATCAGCAATAGCCGTCATGGGCATACCACATGCAATACACATTTTCATATTTTCTATCCCCATTAATTAGCTAAGATAATTAATACAAAACCATAATAATATACTTAAAAATGCTACTCCGAGTTGAGCTGGATTACAAGTTATAGAAAAATAGATGCTTAAATATCAAAAATTAAAATCGATTTATGAAAAGGTAATTTGATGATTTTGTTGTCGTTGCTGCTACAAGAATTGATAATAACGTCTTATGGCCCATTGTTTACACAACCGTAAAACTCCTTGTTTTTGATGATTAGAATAATTTAGCCAATTAAATCTTTCGTCTCGAGAACGATAGCATTTTATACAATACTCTTGCCTATCCATTTGACATACTCTTTGGCAAGGGCTTGGTATGTCATAAAATTCAATTTGCTCCAATAACTACATCATCCATTGAGATTCAATCAATGATTAATTATCTTTCAGGCCTAATCCTCTGCTTAAGACTTTAAAACAATCATCACAGTCATGCGTTGCAGCATCAAGCAAAGTTTGAGTAGGTGCGTGAATTAATTTATTGGTTAATTTATGCGAAAATTCAAAAATAACATCGTCAATATTGGCTCCTTGCTTAATCGCATTTAATGCTTTTAGTTCTAATTGACGTTTGATAGTTTGAGCGTTATTACGGTATTGTTTAACGTACTCGACCGCATGGCGTGTTTTTAACCAATCAATATATTGCTCTGCTTGCTCTTGAATTATGTACTTGGCTTCATTGGCTGCGATTATACGTTGCTCAAGATTATTTTGTACCGTTTGTTGTAGATCATCGACAGTAAATAGATGTACATTTTCTAATTGGCTAATTTCTGACTCAACATCCCGAGGTACAGCTAAATCAATAAATAACATCTTTTTATTATTTCGCTCATGCATAGTGCGCTCTACCATCCCCTTGCCAATGATAGGTAATGGGCTAGCAGTTGAGCTAATAACAATATCAACATCTTTCAGCCGATTAGCTATATCAGGTAATGAAATGATTTCAGCCTCAATAAATGAAGCTAATTTTAATGCTTTGTCTCGAGTTCGGTTGGCAACTATGACATGTTTAAAACCATGAGGTTTGAGATAACGTGAAATTAGTTCAATTGTTTCACCAGCTCCGACTAACATCACACTTAATGCAGACGTATCATTAATAAAAACATCACGGGTCACTAGGCAGGCAGCATAAGCAACCGATGCGGTATTGGCACCAATATTCGTTTCAGTACGAACAATTTTGGCCACATGAAAAATAGACTGGAAAAGTTTTTCCAATTTTGCAGATAAACAATTATTTTGTTGTGAGAAATTATAAGCTTGTTTGACTTGTCCTAAAATTTGTGGTTCGCCAATAATCAATGAATCAATACCACAAGCTACCGACATAAGATGTTCAACAGCTTGCCGACCATCATAACAATAAAGTGATGATTTGAATAAAGCTAAATCAACATCATGATATTGCGCTAACCAATTTTCAACCGATTGTCTTATCCGCAGAAAATCACTCTCATAATCATAACTCAAATAAATTTCGGTTCGATTACAGGTTGATAGAATGACACAACCAGCAATTAAAGGATGCTGATATAAACTATATAATGCTTTATCAATAACCTCATTAGAAAAAGCCAGTTTTTCTCTTAAAGAAACGGGTGCTGTTTTGTGATTGACACCTAATACCGTAATAGACATTGCATTGATTCTTTTATAATAGTTTATGTGGTGCTTATGTAAAACTTATTATACAGAAAAAAAAGAATAAAGGTTAATTTCAGTTACCTTTTCTTATTCAAGCAATTATCAGCTATAATACGCATTACTTTTGACCTTATACAGCTAAAGAGTTAATTTATGTTTAAAATTAAATATGTGTTCATATTCATTCTGCCGTTTATACTTAGTGCGTGCCAAACAACAAAATATCAAACTACTGCATCTGTAGAACAGCAATGGCAAAACCACAAACACGTTCTTGCACAAATTAATTCATTTCAAGTTAATGGTAGTATTGCTTATATAGGAACGAAAACGAAAAGTTATGGTCGTTTTCTCATTAATCAGCAATCTGAAAAGTATTATGACGTAAAATTAACAACGCCTATCGGCACTAATATTTTAACCTTAAAAGCCGAACCAAATTATGCCGAATTAATTGATAATAACGGCGCTCGCTACCATGATGTTAATGTGGAACTATTAATGAAGAAAATATCTAATGTTAATATCCCACTCAATTCATTACATTATTGGTTGAAAGGTTTTTCTGATGATAGCCAAGCTGATAAAATTGACAGCTCAGGCAGATTAGCATCTACCTCATTTATGCAAAATAACAATAAATGGTCACTAAAGATTAGCAGCTACGCTACTTATACCTATAAAAATAAAAAAATTGATTTACCTGCTATTATTGAACTTTCTCATGATGATGAGCTAATTCGTTTGAAAATTAGCAATTGGATATTACGATAACGGATAATGACTATGACTCAATGGTTATCACCAGCTAAATTAAATCTTTTTTTATATATAACTGGACGACGTCCAGACAATTATCATGATTTACAAACTTTGTTTCAATTTATTGATATTTGCGACAATTTGACCATCACGACTCGTGATGATGGACAAATTAATCTATTAACGCATTTTGATAATATTCCAGCAGATAAAAATCTAATTATTATAGCCGCTAAGCGTTTAAAATCTTATGTAAACAATAATAAGCTTGGCGCAGATATTGCCATAGATAAAATGATCCCCATGGGCGGAGGGCTTGGTGGCGCTTCGTCAAATGCAGCGACAGTACTGGTTGCATTAAATCAATTATGGGGGTTACATCTGTCGCAAACTACTTTGATGGAAATAGGTAGCACAATTGGTGCCGATGTACCTATTTTTATTTATGGTCAGGCTGCTTTTGCAGAAGGTATTGGTGATCAGTTACAACAAGTTGAAATACCTCAATATTGGTATTTAGTCAGCTACCCTAATATAGAAATTTCAACGGTTACGGTGTTTAATGATCCAAATTTGCCACGAAATACACCTAAGCGTAGTATTGAACAACTGATGTCAATTTCTGTTGATGATTTTAGTAATGATTGTGAAACTGTAGTGCGTCAACGTTACCCTGAAATTGATAACCTTATTCAGCAGTTATCGCGATATGCACCAACTAGATTAACTGGCACCGGTGCCTGTGTATTTACTCGTTGTGAGTCAAAGCAACAGGCATTGTCAATACAGAGCGAACTTAAATCCTGCTCGGTAAAAAGCTTTATTGCTAAATCATTAAACTTATCACCCCTATATACTAATTAAATAGTTTTCTTAAAACAATAATCATTGACCATATAAGTAATTTAAATTTATATGGCCAATTACTAGCTATAAAAACTTAAACTCATTTTACTGTATCATTAGGTATTACAAAAAGTCGATGATCATAATATTCCACACAATAAAGCCCTTGAAAGCTCTTATAACCTTGTTTTGCTAAGTTTGATTTTAACCATTTTTCATCTTTACCAATTTGTTTTAAAACATCGTCTACTGGTTGTTCATTTTCCAATACAATAACCGATATATCTTTGTCACCTTTTTTTACAATGGATAATTGCCCATTCGGTTCCAAAATTGCTTTTTCAACATCATGAATAGTAAAAATATTTTTCATTCTTAGCAATACAGCAAAACTGGCTAAATCTAAATTAATTGAGGTGAAAGCGTCCAATTTTAATTTACCCTGATCCATCAATATAATCGGATTACCGACAATAAATGCCTTAGCATTTTGACTGCGTTTTTTTAAATAATTAGAGCTATACATGATAGCCGTCCACATCAACAAAACGATAATAAAATCATATATGGTTAATTTGGGGTTATAAATAATCCCGCCAGCAATGCCACCTAAAATCATATTACCGATAAAATCAATGCTCGACATTTGTGACAATGAAGTTTTGCCGGTTATTTTTAAAAATAACACAATACAGATAAATACAACCAACAACTTTAAAGCAATAATAAGGAAATCAAAATAACTAAGCATAGTACTCTCCAAAATGTTAAATGCCTGAGGCAATAGAAGCAATTAGTACTAAAGTTGGTCATAAAAACTGATTTGAATATTAAGTATTTACAAAAAATTTTAACAACAATGAACGAAGGAATGACTATTAAATAATAAAAATCTTGAGTGATAATAAGTGATGTATCAATATTAGATTGATAATGGTCATTTTAGCAATTTATTTTTATTAAACAGCTGAAAAATTTAGTAAGAAAATGAATAAAAATAGTTGTCAATTTTTCGGTTGCACAACAAATAACATTTTTAATAAGCTTAGTTCATAAATTTCCGAAATTAAAACAAGATAGAATAAGATGCTAATAACTAACCCTAATCAAAAAGAGACTTATTACCGAGCTTTACTTGAAAGAGATCATCGCTATATTGGGATCTTTTATGTCGGAGTCAAAACCACTTCGGTGTTTTGTATTGCAACTTGCCGAGCAAGAAAACCAAAATTTGCCAATGTCGAATTTTTCGATTCATTCAAATCAGCGCTTGATGCCGGTTATCGACCTTGCAAAATATGCAAACCAACTGAAAACGCCAATCAAGCACCCGATGAAATAATTAAAGCCCTAACATTGATTAATAATAATCCCAAACAAAAGATTACCGATTATCAGCTCAGACAAAATAAACTTAGTCCTGAAACTCTTCGCCGTTGGTTTAAAAAACATTACGGAATTACTTTTCATGCCTACCAACGAATGTTTCGAATTAACAATGCTTTTCAAGAATTAAAATCAGGAAAAAATGTGATTAATACTGCTTTTGATATTGGTTACAATTCTTTAAGCGGCTTTGGATATACCTATAAAAAAATCATGAAAAAGTCACCTTCATCAGACGATAAGCTAGACGTGATCTTAATCGACAGATTAACAACCCCTTTAGGTCCAATGTTTGTTTGTGCAACAAACCAAGGAATTTGTTTATTAGAGTTTGTAGATCGACGAATGTTAGAAACCGAATTTGAACAACTACAAAGCCTACTTAAAATGAAGATTATTTTCGGCGAAAATCAACATATCAAACAAGCCAAGGTCGAAATTGCTGAATATTTTGCAGGAACAAGAACAAACTTTACCGTTGCCTTACATACACCAGGTACCCTATTTCAACAAACCGTTTGGGATTGCTTAAAACACATTCCCTATGGGGAATTGACCACTTATAAACAGCAAGCACAAAGAATTAATAATCCGCAGGCAATTCGAGCTGTCGCCAATGCCAATGGTTATAATCGAGTAGCGATTATAGTTCCTTGTCATCGAGTAATAGGATCGAATGGAGAGCTAATTGGTTACGGTGGTGGATTGGAAAGAAAAAAATGGTTAATTGAACATGAAAATAAAAATCGTAACCATCGATAATTATTGAAAATTATTATTATAAATCAATATATAAATCTCAATTAGATGATATTGTAAAAGCTATAGAAAAAAATTGCTGTGATGCCTTATATCAAGTCTCATCTAACCAGAATTAATTGCTCAATATAATGTCATCTCTTTTTGAGATGATTACTTAAAATACTGAAAAATCAGCTCAATAGAGTGTATAGCAAATTTAATGTCTATAACCAATTCCATGTACCGTTTTTATTAAAGTTGGTATGCTTGGGTTAATTTCTATTTGTTTTCTTAATTTTGAAATATGTTGATCAAGAGTTCGACTATTAGGTAAAAAATCATATCCCCACACATAATCAAAAAGCATATCTCGAGTAACAACTTGATTTTTATATTGATATAAACACTCTAAAATCTTAATTTCTCGTAAAGTTAATTCAATAATCAGATCGTTTCTTTTAGCATATAATTCAGTAGGATAGACCTTTAAATCTCCAAATTGAAAATGATCTTCTTTAGAAAGATTTGGATGTTTTGATTTTAAATAACGTTTAGCAATAGCCTTAATTCTTGCTCTAAGCTCATGAATACCAAAAGGTTTATTCATATAATCATCAGCACCAAGTTCTAATCCAATTACTCGATCAATTTCTTCATCTTTAGCAGATAAAAATAAAATTGGTACATCTTCATTTAATTTACGAATTGCACGACAAACAGAATAACCATCAAGCTCCGGCATCATAATGTCTAAAATAATAAAATCAGGTTGGAATTTTTCAAATAGTTTCAATGCAACTTTACCATTAACAGCTTTAATAATAATATAGCCCTCTTTTTCTAAGAGATCTGACATGCCATTAAGAATATGTTTATCATCTTCAGCAATTAAAATTTTCATTTTCCTACCCCATTAATATCAGTGAAAATGCCATCCCTGGATTTTCATTCATAACTTTAATTTCTCCGCAGATTTGATTTGCTAACTGCTTGGCAATCGTCAAACCTATGCCGGTACCTGAAACGCCTTCAGTTATCGCTGAATTAACCCGATAAAATGGCTCAAAAATCTGTTTTAACAGATGATTGGCAATGCCCTTTCCATAATCACGAACCGTAATTGTTACCATTTTTCCTGACTTAGTTAAAGATAAATCAATTTGCTTACCATTAGTGGCATATTTCTCGGCATTGCTCAAAAAATTATTGAGAATTTGCATTACACAATCTCCATCAGTATTGACTATACAATCGTTTTCAAGCGTAGTGATATTAATCTGTAATGATTTAGCCTCTAAAATAGGCTTAAAGGTTTGATATATCTGTTTAAGTAATATAGTTAAATTAACTGGTTTTATATTTATTCTACTTGGCTTGTTAAAAGTTAATACATTTTGCACTAATCGAGTTAATCGTTTACTTTCAGCACTAATCACATACAAATAGTCAGGAATAGGCGCCGGCTCATCTTCTAAATATTCTGATAACATTTCAGAATATAGCGTAATATTAGTTAAAGGAGTTTTAAATTCATGCGAAACCTGCCCGACAAAACTCACCTGCTGTTTTGCTAAACGCAATGTTCGAGTATATTCTTGATAGCCATAGCAAAAAAGCCCAAGCAAAACCATAAGAAATAATCCAATAACACCAGCACCTAATAAATACAAATTAATTAAGTTTGGTGAGGAATAATAATAGGTTAAATGCCAATTTTGTAAGGGATAATTAAGCGTTAGAGAAATTTCATTATCAAATACTACACCATTGCTATAAATCTGTTTATCATTATCGGATAGTCTAAAATTATCATCAAAACCTTGTGTGTCTAATAAATTGATAACATCAAATGAAAACTTTATATTGGAAAGTTCAAAACCAATAATTTTATCTGATAGGATTGTCCAATAAATTAAATGATTATACATTTGATACCAACCTGAGCTTGGTTGAGATTGTTCAGAATGATCTTGTTGATTGAACAGAATAGAATTATCTAATGCAATTGATTCTACCAGCTTATGCCATTGAGAATCATTAAAATCACTTAACAATAAAATCTTATTTTTGTTGATGATGAAAATATTCTTAAAATCGGTTTCCGTTTCTAATAAATCCTCTGCTTTATCATAGTCTTTATCTATTTGTAATGCCAAACTATTAAAATAAGATAGACGTTGGTTTAACAACGATTCAATCGATAATTTGATATTATTCATACGGCTTTTAGCGAGCAAGGTTTCGTTATTTTCACGCAATAACACTTCATGTTCGACGCTTCGCCAACCTAAATAACTTATAAATATCATTAATATCAATAAAGATAAAATCGTTGTTAATTTTTTCATAATTATTTTTTAATTACATTACTTTTGGACTCAAATTGTTGTTGAGTCATTATTTTAAGAGAAACATTTTTATTCTGATTTTTAACGGCATCAGCCATAATATTATTTTTCTCAATTTGACTATCTAATCTCGCTTTTGACGAAGGTGATACTATTGTGTTTGAAAATGATGCAAGTCTACTACTATTTTCCATAAGCATCATTTCTGCTTGCTCTTGCATACCTTGATCATAGAGCTCTAATGCTTTTTCATTCTCAATGGTCACTTTTTGAATTTCTGACTCTGCTAAGACATCTTGGATTATTGAATCCTCGACCAATTTTTGATTATTGGTATACGCAATGTTAACCGATTGCGTTTGATGTTCAATCTTATTTACCAATAAATTATCATACTTCAAATCAACTTGAGCTAAAGTTTTACTTTGGCCTACTTTACCTTCATCCGGTATCACTTCTAACAATACATACTTTTCTTGGTTGGAAAACAATTGATTCATTTTAACCGTAACTTGATTCTCGTTAATCACACCATCGCGACCAAGCAAACGTACAGGTTTAACACCATCTTTCAATTGAATAGTAATCACAACGTCTTGAGCAATAGTTGACATCACATCAGTAAATTCGTGAACAAATACATTTTCAAGATCGGCAGAATTATTTACAAATACATGATTCCCATCACTATAACTTGCGATCGATGACATTAATAATTCATTATAATCAGAACCAATCCCCATAGTGGTTATGGCAATATTCTTTTTCGCGGCAATAATAGCCAATTCAGATAGCTCATTTACTGAGCTTGGACCAACATTAGCTTGACCATCAGATAGCAAAATAATACGATTAACTTTATCTTTTGTCAGTTGGTTTTCAACTTGCTTAATACCTTTACTTAAGCCAGCAAATAAAGCTGTTCCTCCACCGGCAAAAACATTTTTATTAATTAGTTGTATGATTTTTTGTTTATTTTTTACTTTGGTTGCAGGCACAATCACTTTTGCTTCACTATCATAAGCAACAATAGATAGCGTATCTTCTTCGTTCAATAAATTAACCGCAAAAATAGCTGCTTCTCTCGCTTTTTCAATACGATCCCCACCCATTGAACCTGATTTATCAATAACAATCGCTAAATTAATAGGAACGCGTTTATTGGTATCAATTTTTTGGCCTGATAATGAGACTTTTAAGTAATTTTTTTCTGGATGGCCTTCCATTATAACTGGTGAAGACAATTCTGAACGAACTTGAATTTGTTTCACCCCACTGTTTTGTTCTGCATAGCTTAATAAGCTACAAATCGAAAGCCCCAACATGGCAAATATTTTAATAAATTTCATAGTGTTTCCCTTCCTGTATAAAGTTTATTCAATTATTCACCAATTGCCAAATAAACTGTCTAATTAATGTATTTAATTGTAAAAATTTGTAAAAAGTAAAATCATAATCGAGATAAAATTATCGTTTAAAAATATTTCTATTCGTACTTAAACTAACCAATCTCTAGATTTTACGGTGTGTTAACTGTTTGTTTATTGCCAGTCAAAACCGCATAGGTATATAATAAAATATTATTTGCTCTTAAAGAGAATAGTTAGAGAACATTTAATATGACTCAATCAAAACTTGAACTTATCAGAAATAGTATTATTACTATACCTAATTATCCTAAACAAGGGATTTTATTTCGGGATATTACCAGTTTATTAGAAGACCCAATCGCCTTTAGAACATCAATCGATCTTTTAATTGAGCATTATAAAGATAAAAAAATCGATAAAGTTGTTGGCACCGAAGCGCGTGGTTTTATTTTTGCCGCCCCTCTTGCTTTAGCCTTAGGTGTTGGTTTTGTACCGGTTAGAAAACCGAATAAGTTACCGCGTCACGTTTATAGAGAAGAATATCAACTCGAATATGGTACCGATACTTTAGAAATGCATTGTGATGCCATAAAACCTAATGAGCGAGTATTGATTATTGACGATCTACTAGCAACAGGAGGGACCGTTGCTGCAACCGCTAAATTAATTAAAAAAGCGGGAGGAATCGCTGAAGATGCCGCTTTTGTCATCAATTTACCTGATTTACAGGGTAAAACCAAATTAACCGCTATGGGAATCAACTGCTATACGTTAGTCGATTTTGCTGGTGAATGATCTATATCATAGGGCGATGATTCGCCCTATTTTCTATCTCATTTTAGCTATTCTTATTTTATATAATACAATTCACTGTTGTTGCTCACCATTTATAAATTCCTCACAATCCCACTTAACAACAAAAT
>NZ_NASN01000047.1:0-19614 GCF_002142015.1 Gilliamella sp. A7 | reverse complement strand
ATGTTAGTAATGGTTATGATGATATAGGATTCATCATTGCGATGTTCATTCCTGCACTCGGTTGTTTTTTCGGTTACATTATTTTAGTTTTGATTAAAATATTAAGATGTTTATATTATTTTTTTCTTGTTAAACAAGCCAATAACTCTTATAAGTAAAATAGAATATTTTAAAAAAGTCTTTTAAAAAATTAGTTGAATTTTATTAGGTATTTGTCAGTCATTTTAAAATGATTGAGTACCTTTTCTCATTTGTTATTTGTTAATTGCTTCTAATATGCCATTATTATCAATTTGAGATAAGACAGAATTACGTTGCTTATTTTATCGTGTATTTAAACTTAAAAATCTAATTTTTTTATATTTTAACGCTTTTTTAGCGAAGATATTGAGAGATTTATTCAATCTTGACTTGATTTTTGTTTCAATCAGCGTTTATATATAACTGTAATAAGCAAATCGGCTTATTATTTATAACATTTTACTGGAGGAGCTTATAATGGTACAAAAATTTGCTGCATACGGTAGTGATGTTTCAGCTGGCACTTATAAATGTGCTGATTGTGGCTATGTATATTCAAACCAAAGTAAAAAATCGTTACCCCCTTGTCCTGATCATAATAAAAAACCACATAGTAAGAATGGTTGGTATGTGGTGAGTGGTCAAGGTGATTCAGTAAAAGATCCTCATCATACTAAAAAATAGTACTCGTTCTATGTTGTAACTTTGAAAGGTAACACTTAGTGTTACCTTTTTGGTTATTAGCCATTATTATTAAATTTTATTATTCAGTTTTTGTTTTTTGCCAATAACTTTATTTTAAAATTGTGATCTTTATCACGTTGAAAAATAAAAGCAATGTCTCGTCTATTGCTAAACCTACCTTTCACTATTACTTATGGCTAATTGAGAAATGACTTGATTTATGGTAATAAAAAATTAGTTGTAATCAATTTCAATCAAATATATCTCTTTCACTACAAAGTAAATTTAGTCATTTTTTGGCAATTTTGCAATTCTAATAAACTGCCAAGAAGATCACAATTTCATTAGTATTTGATGCTTATACTAAGTCTAATATGAGCTTATGGAAATAAAATTGTTTATCCTTCAGGAGGTAATAATGAAAAAAAATATGAAAAAATTGGTTGTGTTAGGCGTGTTATCTGCATTGTGTTTACCAACGGGAGCTGCTTGGGCCAAAGATTATCAGTTATCAGGAAAAAATGCTCAAGTTAAATTGGCTAAGGATGACAGTCAAAATAGTATTACGGCACTAAATATTATCAATCCAGTCACTAATGATTCAGTAAAAATTGAAACCTTGTTTGAAATTGTTTTAGCATCTGGGGCTAAGTTAACCGATAAAGATTTTTCACTGGATAAAGTTCAACAACAAGATACAGGCATGACATTAAATTACACTGGTCATGATATGTCGATTGAAACTGTCGTTAATCTAAATGATGATAAACATTTTGCGAGTTATGAATTAAGAATCACACCTAAAAATAAAGCACTTTCAATGTCATCAGTTTCATTAATGCCATTCCATTCACAGGCACCATTTGTGTATGGTTCAGTAGTAAGTTCACCGATTATTAGTGATACTTTTTTTATCATTCCAGAAAATCCACTAACCAATACAGTTGCTTATGAAGGCGGTGTATCACAAAAAATTCCACAAGCTATACCATTGCAAGCTGAACACACTTTAAGTTATAAAACTTATATTGGTACTTATGAAAAAGGTCAGTTAAGACGTAACATTAATCAGTTTATTGATAGTGTTCGTCAACGCCCATATAGTCCATATTTACACTATAATTCATGGCTTGATATAGGATTCTTTAATCCTTATACCGAAAAAGAGGCTTTATTAAGAATTGATCAATATGGTGAGGAGTTGGTAAAAAAACGTCAGGTAAAATTGGATGGATATTTATTTGACGATGGTTGGGATAATCTAAAAGGAAACTGGGGATTTAGTGCGAATTTCCCTAATGAATTTAATAATTTGAAAACAGCTTCGGATAAATATCAAACGGCACTCGGTATTTGGCTATCACCATGGGGCGGTTATAATAAACCACGTGATAAACGCGTTGCTAATGCGCCTGAATTTGGTTATGAAACTATGGATGGTAAATTAGCCTTATCAGGGCCAAATTATTATACTAACTTCCATAAACGAATCCTCGAATTGATTAATAATCAAAACATAACTATGTTTAAACTTGATGGAACGGGTAATGCTGATAAGGTTATAGCGGGTAGCCAATTTACTAGTGATTTTGATGCTGCTATCCATTTAATTGAAGACATGCGCAGTGCTAACCCAAATCTCTACATCAATTTAACCACCGGTACTCAAGCAACGCCATCATGGTTATTCTATGCCGATTCAATATGGCGAGGAGGGGATGATGTTAACTACTATGGACCTGGTAGCAAAGTACAACAGTGGTTAACTTATCGCGATGCTGAGACTTATCGTTCTATAGTTCTAAAAGGTCCGTTATTCCCGCTTAACTCCTTAATGTTACATGGTATTGTCTATGCAAAACAGGCGAAAAATCTTGATCAAGAAAGTGAAACAGATTTTGCTGATCAGGTCTGGAGTTACTTTGCAACAGGTACTCAATTGCAAGAGATGTATATTACACCAGAGTTATTAACGAGCCAAAATTGGGATACGCTAGCTACAGCAGCAAAATGGGCTAGAACCAATAAAGATGTTTTATTTGACAGCCACTGGATAGGTAAAGACCCGACAAAATTAGGTGTATATGGTTGGGCAGGTTGGAGTAAAAATAAAGCAATCATCACTTTACGTAATCCATCTGATAAACAGCAAGTTTACTATCTAGATTTGCAAAATGATTTAGAATTACCGACAAATGCAACTGACCGTTTTCAAATTAAAATTGATTATGCCAGTAAAATACATGCTAAGAAACCAACAACTATTTCGAAAACAGCGATGTTAACACTTAAGCCTTTTGAAACAGTTATTATGTCATTAACTCCACAATAACCTATAAAGTGCCTTACCATGACAAGGTAAGGCACTTAATTTTCTGCGATTTTATTTGCAATTATGTTTACTATTAATCGATGAATTTAGTAAATAAATTCTTCAAAAGAATTTAACTTATTCTAAATAACCTATATATTCAAGTATCTCAAAATTAAAGCTTAATAATAGCCAAATCTAATTAAAATTAATTGGTTATTTTAATTGAACAATTATTAAGATTAGATAAATTTTTGATGATTAACTGTCATGAATGATAAAGGTAGACCAAGTTGAAATGGTCAATATTTGTTTTGATTGATTCAAATTCCTACAATAAATTGCTAAGTTGGCTTTTTTTATCAAAAATATTGTGTAAGATAACAGTTAATTTTATTAACCCATATTATTAAGATTATTAACTAAATTAAAATATTTAAGATAACTATAAAAATCTAGTTATTTATCAATAGTTTTGATTGAAAATAGAGTTATAAGATATAGAGCAAGGAAATATCATGAAAAATGTTGTTAAATTGGCTGTAATGCTTTCAAGCCTTTTTATGTTTACGACTGTACATGCCGCTGAAGTCGATAAAAATACTGGCGTAAAGGTATCCAAAGCATTAGCAGATAGCGCAAAACGCTCATTATTAGGAGAAAAAGGTAAGTTTCCTATTCAAGCAGAGGCGGGTTATGAGGTCACCAATATTACCGCAAACCTTAATAATGTTGTTTTTGAATATAAAATGCCTTCAGATAGCCAAAACACGCCTTTGAATGATTTTATGGAAAATGTTAGATTAGGGCTTTATAGTCAATTTTGTGATAAATCTGATATTGTGAATGTTCTAAAAACTTATGACATTCGTTTTATTTTTCGTTTTCAGTTTACCGATGATCGTAATATTCCTACTACTTTATCAATCGATGAAATCTGTGAATTAGAATAAATTATTCAAAGAATATTCGTTTTTGGGCAAATTTTAGTAATGAATTGAAAAATTGAGCGATTATTTTTGATTCATTACTAAATTATTAATTTAACTAAAATCTTATTATTTTTACAATCATCCTTAATTGATGGTTTGATGATATTTTTATTTTAGGGATTACTGACCGTGAGCGAAGTAGCGTTATCTGGTTGAACTTTATTTCTTAATAAAATTTTTGCCAAAATAGACGTATATAGTGGCATTCCTCCTAGCGCTTGGGCTATGAGCGTTGCACCTAAGCAAGTAATAATCATTGGTAAAATAAGCTGATAGTTATCGGACATTTCCATTACCAAGACAATCCCTGTAAGTGGCGCCCGTACAGTTGCCGCAAATAATCCACCCATCCCAATAATAGCGCAAGCACCGAGTTCAATATGATAATTAGGGTAAATTTGTTGCGCTATCACACCAAAAGCGATCCCAATCGTTGTCCCTAAGGCTAAGGTTGGGGCAAAGATGCCACCTGGAGCACCGGAACTAAAGCATAAAACGGTAGTGACAAAGCGCAAACATAAAATCATCATCAAACCATTAATTGCATAATTACCTGCAACCGCATTAGGAATAAAATCAAATCCACTTCCCGTTATTTCAGGAATCATAAAACTCATCACACCAAATAATCCTGCTAAGCAAAATCCAGTGATTACAAAGTAGTATTGATTAAATTGATAAAACTGTTTGAATCGCTCTTGTAAGGTTAATATGCACTTATTTGATAAAACACCAATAACGCCAAAGAATGTCCCTAACAAGAGATAAAGCCATAAAGATTCAATAGGAACAGCATTAAAGTGGCCGATCTGAAAGACTGATTCCTGATTATATAAAAATTGGTACATGATACTGGCCATAATCACGCCAACAAAAATAGCTTTTATTGAGGTCAAATTGTAGCGAAACTGTGGTCGCATCTCTTCAATAATAAACAGTATGCCTGCTAACGGCGCGTTGAATGCTGCAGTTATACCTGCAGCAGCTCCCGTTGCTAAAAAAGTATGTCGATAAGCTTTATTTTTAACTTTAAGCAGATCGGAGACCATGGCACCAATATTACCACCAAGTTGTACCGTAGGACCTTCACGACCTAGCACCATACCAGAGCCCAAAGCACCGATGCCACCAATAAATTTAACCGGTAAGACAGATCGCCAACGTACAGGACGCAAATCAAGCAATGCACCTTCAATTTCTGGTATACCTGAACCGCCTGATTCTGGTGCAAAACGTTTGACTAAATAGTAAGCTAACCCGCCCATTGTCCCTGTAATAGCAAAGATTAATAGATAATTAATTACTACATTGTCGATTAGATTAAATAATAATGTTTTACGCAGTGAGATTACCCAATTCACCGCATATTGGAATAATACGCCAACAATACCAGTAATAGTGCCAATAATACCGGCAACAATTAATACAATTAGTGGGGCTTTATCCTGAAAACTACGTATTTTATGATAAAGTTGAATTCTTTTTTTGATTGCAGAATAACTAGGCACAATATTGACTATAATTAGAATAATGAAGGCAAATTTTACGCCTGTTTAATTGAAAAAGATAGTTTCAAATTTGCGATAAAATCCTCGCTAATAGGTGAATTATTTAATTGAAAATCTGCGATAATTATCCATTAAGCAGTAATATAGCTGCGCGATTTTTTAATCCAAATAATTAAAAATATTGTTCGGCCAAAACTAAATAAACTGTAGGCCAGCCATAATCCATGATTTCCCCAAATTGGTACTGCAAAATATTGTGCTATCAACCAAAGCAATAACGCTAATAACATTGAATCACGGATTGATGAAGTGTAACTAATACCTGAAAAAACACCATAATAGATCAATCCACCCGCGGCAACGATAGGGAATATAATTAACCATGATTGATATTGCAGAGTAAGATTTATAATTTCCGTTTGATTAGTAAGTAGCTTGATAATTGAGGTGTCAAACGCCAACCAAATAGCAATTATTATAATTGGGCAAATAAAACAGGCTTGCAATGACCAGCGTAGAGTTTGGTTATAGAGATCCATATTTTGATTACCTTTCGCGCGACCACTAAATACACTTGATGCATTAGCAAAACCATCAAACAGATACGCCATCATGTAATGGATCTGGAATAAGACGGCATTAGCGGCCAATACTTCGGTATCGAATGTTGAGCCAATCGAAATAAAATGATTGGTGACGATTAATAAACAGATAGTCCTTATCATTAGATTGGTATTGACTAAAATGACTCCTTTTAATGATTGCCATGACAAAATTGCTTTTAAGTCGGTTTTTTGATGTGTTTTCGGTAGATATCGATAGATGAACAAAATCCCGATCAAAGAGCAACTTATTTGGGCGATTAACGTTGCGAATGCGACGCCTTTGATGTCCCAACGAAACCACCAGACAAAAAGCATCGCCATTATAATATTAAGTACATTGATGAAAACTTGTAAAAATAATACTGCTTTCAGTTTAGAGATACCCATTAACCAACCAACTAACACATAATTGATAAGTACAAAAGGTGCCCCCCAAATTAACACCGAAAAATAGCTATCAGCATAGTGTTGAACTTCTTGATTAGGATTAATGATCTGCATTGAAGCAGAAAAAATGAGCTTTTGAAAAATAATAAATACCAAACCTAAAAAAATCGCAATAAATAGGGGGCGAATAAGCGAAGATTTTAGTAACAATATGTTATCCAAGGCTTGGGCTGCAAAACCAGTGGTACTGACTCTTAAAAAGCCAAATAACCAGTAAATGGTATTGAATATTACTGTTCCAATGGCAATGCCAGCAATAAAAGCTGGATTAGGTAAATGACCAACTAAAGCGGTATCAACAACGCCAAGCAGGGGAGTGGTAATAGTTGACAGTACAAAGGGGACCACCAATTTAAGATAATCGCTAAACTGATATTGTTGATTTGATGTTGATGAGTTTGCCATTTTTTAAAAACCTAAAACTGATTCGAGAAGTTGGATAGAGTAAGGGTTTTTGACTTGATTAAGTTTATCTATACTATCAATATATTCAATGATCTCACCTTTATAAAAAAATGCCACTTTGTTACAAAGATAAGTAATGGTCGTTAGGTCATGGGTGATAAAAATACTGGTAAGATTGAGTTGCTTTTGTAAATCGGCAAGTAGTGACAATATTTGGGTTTGTACTGAGATATCTAATGAACTCACAGCTTCATCAAATAAGATAAATTGCGGAGAGCAGGCAATTGCTCTGGCAATGCAAACACGCTGTAATTGACCACCACTCATTTGGTGAGCAAAACGATGATAATAAGAGCTGTCTAAACCGACTTGTTCTAATAAAGCGTTAATACGCAGCTTACGGTCATCTTTGGCTAGTTTTTCGTAGATGTCAATCGGTTCAGCAATGATTTGGGCGGCAGTAAAATACGGATTGACTGAAGCATTATAATCTTGAAATACCGCACTGATATCTTTACGCATAGCTGACTTTTTCCATGCCCGTTTAGCTATATCTTGGCCATTAAAATAGATATTACCACTATCAGGTTTTTCTAAACCTAAAATCAGTTTACCTAATGTGCTTTTACCACTACCACTTTCGCCAATAATGCCAAGACATTCACCTTGTTTTAGCTCAAATGAAACGCCATTGATAACGGTATTCTTTTTTCGGCTAAACAGATTCTGATTCGGCTGTAAAAAAGACTTTTTTATATTTTCAACTTGTAATAACGGTGGCATTAAGTTGTCTCCGTGATCAAATTTCGATTATTGAAACCAATGATAGCATTGAACTTATTTAATAACTGTTTACGTGTATCTATCAAGTAACGAGTATAGTCATGTTGAGGATGGTAAAAAATTTGTTCACGACTACCCGATTCCACAATCTTTCCTTTATTCATCACAATAATATCATCAGCAATATGATGAATCACACCTAAATCATGAGAGATAAAAATCACGGTTGTTTTCGAGTTTTGTTTTATCTCGGTAAACATTTTTAAAATATGAAATTGGCTAATTGAATCTAGTGCTGTAGTGGGTTCATCAGCAATAATGAGTTCCGGTTCAAGTATCAATGCCAAACCAATCATTATCCTCTGTAACATGCCACCACTTAATTGATGAGGATATTTTTTATAGATCTCGTGTGGATTATTAAGGCCAATGTTTTCAATCATTTCTAACGCTTTTGTCATGGCTTGCTTTTTGTTAATAACTTGATGTGATTGTAGTGTTTCAACGACTTGCTTGCCAATACAATATAGCGGATCGAAGGCACTCATAGGATGTTGTAGTATTATCGAAATTACCTTACCACGTATCTGCTTTAAGGTCTGTTTATTTTGTTGTAATAGATCACCATTATTAGCTAAGGTTAGTTTAGCTTGTTGTGGCTTAAATAATATTTGACCTGACACATTAAAATAGGGCTCTAACAATCCGATAATGGCTTTACATGTTAAACTTTTGCCACTGCCACTTTCACCAACGATACCTAAACATGAATGACGATTAATTTTAAATGAGACATCATCTAATAGCTTGTTACCATTGTCGAGGGTAACTGTAAGTTTATTCACTTCTAATAGCGAGCTACTCATGCTTTTGGTCCTTTGGATCTAAAATATCTCTTAAACAATCACCTAACATATTAAATGCTGCAACGACAATTAAAATTGCGATACCAGGAAAGACCATCTGCATCGGATGTTGGGTCATGACATTTTTCGCTTCGCTTAACATTAACCCCCACTCGGCAGTAGGTGCTTGAACACCTAATCCAATAAAGGATAGTGCTGAGATATTTAAGATTACCCAACCTGTATCTAAAGTTGCTAATACCACCAGCTCTGACATAACATTAGGTAATAAATGACGGCAAATAATAAACGAATGTGGTGCGCCAATTGCGCGTGAAAAAAGAATATAATTTTTTCGGCTATATTTGATGACTGAACTACGAATCATGCGGCTATACCATGCCCATTTAACCACAATATTGGCTATAATGACGTTTTCAATACCTACGCCTAACACACCAACAATCGCTAAAATCATTACTTGACTAGGAAACGACAGCATAATGTCACAAAGGCGCATGATGCATTCATCAAGTTTGCCTCGTTGATAACCTGAGATAAGGCCGATCAGACTACCAACTACGATAGTGATGCTCATGGTAAGTAAGGATAAAAATAGGGTAGAACGGATACCATAAAGCAAACGCGATAAAATATCGCGACCAAGATGATCACAACCAAGCCAATGTTGGCTAGACATGCTGGCATATTTACGCACTATACGAACTTTATTAGGATCATACGGTGCGATATAAGGTGCTAAAATACCTAATATAACGATTGTGGTGATGATGATTAAACAGATTAAAGCTGTTTTATTGTTAATTAGTTGTTTAGTTATATTCATACGGCACCACCATTATCTCGTAATCGTGGATCTAACCATTGATGAATGATATCAACAATAAAATTACAAACTACAAATAAAATAGCCATGATAAGAATATAAGCTTGAATGACTGGATAATCACGGTTCATGATAGCCGCAATACATAAACGCCCCAGTCCCGGCCATGAAAAGATATATTCGACGACAAAAGATCCAGCTATTAATTGCGGAATAGTCATGCCTAAAGCAGTGATAGTGGTATGCAGAGAATTAATTAACACGTGTTTAACAATTATCGTTGTTTCTTTTAAACCACGGCTACGAGCATAAAATACCGAATAATTATGCATATTTTCCAACATATTATTACGGATAAAACGAATATAAGTTGAGATATAGACAAACGATAACGTTAAAGTTGGTAAAATGAGATTTTGCCATGTTCCGTAACCGTTGGTTGGTAGTAAATCTAAATAATTGGCAAACAGCCAAATAAATAGTAAACCTAACCAATAACTAGGCATAGCAGTACCTAGGAAGATAATGATACGAACAATATGATCGAATGCTGAATTGGCAAAGATGGCACATAAAACACCTAAAATTAAACTGATAATAAGTGTAAATGCGAATGCCGACATCGCTAAAATTAGTGTCGGAATTAAACAGCGGATCATTTCATCCCAAACAAATCTATCTCGATGAATAAATGAACGACCAAAATCAAGATGTAAAACATCATATAGCCAAATAAAATAGCGTTCTAAGAAAGGTTTATTTAACCCCAATTCTTGACGCATACTTTCAATGGCATCTGGCGTTGGCATGATTTCGTTTAAGCGTAATGCAACTTCAGCAGGATCGGAAGGGGCTAAATTAATAAGAAAAAAAGCGATAAAAGAGATACCGAATAATATCGGTATCATCATGGTTAAACGTTTAATAATATAATTTAACATTATTCGTCAATAATATTAGTTTATTAAAAATGCATTTTCTCAAATGGAATATCAAATTGAGAAGGAGCGAATTCAATTCCTTTTAATGATTTAACGGCAATAGCACGATTACGTTCATAAGTTAATGGGATATAAACGGCCTGATTGTGCAGCGTTTCTAGTACATAACGAAATAGGTCTTGCCGTTCTTTTTCATCAGTTGAAATTAATGCTTTACTAATACTCGCATCAATTTGTGGCTTTTCTTTCAACCCTTGTTGCGCCATATAATCACCATAAACCGGTAATTTCATTCCTGATAAAAATGATTGTGGATCATATGGTGTTCCCCATGAAATATCGAATACCATATCAAAATCACCCGCTTTTTGGCGATCACGATAACCTTGCTCTTCTTCACCATGGATATTGAGCTTTAATCCCACTTGTTCAAATTCGTCTTGCATATATTGCGCAATGGTTTTTTGAGAGGCAGTATTACTATCATAATAAAGAGTGATCTCAAATGGTTTACCCTCTTTTTGGCGATAATCTTCACCTTTAACTTTTAGCCAACCAGCTTTATCAAGTAGTGTTTCAGCTAATTTTGTATCGTAGATATAAGGTTTTAAACCAATGTTGGCATAAGGAATATTGGTTGCCATCAATGTATCCGCTGGTGCTTCGCTATTATTAAAAATACCTTCTGAGATATCTTTCTTACTGATAATATGTTCAATAGCTTGGCGGACATTAACATCACTCAATTGGCTTCTTGTCGTATTCATTAAAACAATTCGACTGGAAACTGGTTTCGACATTAAGGTTTGAAACTTATTCATGCTAGAAAAACGCTCAAATGAATCAGCATCAACCATATTTTTACCATAAATCAGATCTATTTCACCTTTTTCAAGGGCCATTAGTCGACTTTGATTATCTGCGATTACTTTCATGGTCACTTTTTTCAGTAACGGCTTAGTTCCCCAATAAGTTGGATTGGCATTAAATACAGCATACTGATCTTTCTTATGATCACCTAAAACATATGGGCCGGTACCAATATAAGATTTCACGCCATTTTTAGTTTCACCATCAATCATGGAATTTGGGGAAATAAATCGCATAGGGCGAGTGACGGCAATTTCAATCATGAATGGATAGTAAGGCTCAGAAAGATTAACCTCAAGAGTATAATCATCGACTGCTTTGACTTCGGTTATTAAACGCACCATTTCTAACCAAGTATGACGAACTTTGTTGGATAACACGGCATCCCAATTCAGTTTGGCACTGTGCGCATCAAATTTTGCTCCATCACTAAATGTGACGTCTTTTCTTAATTTAAAGGTGTAAGTTTTACCTTCGTTAGTAATAGTCCAGCTTTCTGCCAACCATGGAGAAAAAGTGCCATCTTCATTATAGTGAACTAATGATTCATACAACATATTTTGCGCCCACATTTCACCTGAATATAAATGTGGATTTAAATCACGAATATCACGAAAGTTTGCGAAAGTAATATCATCTTTGGCTAAACAATTTAAACTAAAGCAACTTAACATTAAGAAGATAAATAATTTTTTTAAATGAGGGAAGTTAAAAGACATATCTATTCCATGAAATAATTATGTTTTGGGCTTGCAACAATACAATAAATGATAATGATAATCAATATCATTTTTCCAATCTACCTAAAAAATGAGCAATATATTATGAACATATTTTAAGCGATGAATAACTCTATACTTTATAAGGTTATTCCCTAAAATAGTAACATATATTAAATAACTAGCAATGAAAAGATAAAATAATCAGACAATTATTATTAAATTGCTTTATAATGTTGGTGATTATTTATTTTTTTCGATTATTTAGGAATCATTACATGTCATTTGACTCTCTTGGCTTAGATGCCAAGATATTAAAAGCTATTGAAGAACAACACTATACCGATCCTACTCCCATCCAACAACAAGCTATTCCCGTAATATTGTCTGGTAAAGATTTAATGGCTAGTGCCCAAACCGGTACCGGTAAAACCGCAGGTTTTGGTCTACCCATTTTACAAAAATTGCATCAAATGCAATTAAGAAATTCAGCTAAATCAGAACCGAGAAAAGGCAAACGCCCTTTATATGCATTAATTTTAGCACCAACACGTGAACTTGCAGCGCAAATTGGTGAAAATATTCGTGATTATAGTCGTTATTTATCTATTCGATCATTAGTGGTATTTGGTGGTGTTAGTATCAATCCACAAATGATGAAACTTCGTGGTGGGGTGGATATTTTAATTGCCACACCAGGACGATTATTAGATTTAGTACAGCAAAATGCTGTCGATCTTTCGCCGGTAAAAATTTTAGTTCTGGATGAGGCCGATCGTATGTTAGATATGGGCTTTATCCATGATATCCGTCGTGTGATCGCTAAATTACCGAAAAAACGCCAAAATTTACTTTTTTCTGCCACCTTTTCTGACGAGATAAAAGGATTAGCGAATACCATCTTAAATTCGCCTGAATCTATTGCTGTGGCGAAAACCAATAGTGCATCTGAGCAAATTACGCAATATGTGCATCGGGTAGATAAGCGTCGTAAGCGTGAATTACTCTCTTATTTAATTGGCAAAAATCAATGGCAACAGGTGTTAATTTTTACTCGAACCAAGTATGGTGCTAATCATCTAGCGGAACAGTTAACCAAAGATGGCATTAAAGCTTCAGCAATTCATGGTAATAAGAGTCAGGGAGCCAGAACGAAAGCGTTAGCTGATTTTAAGTCGGGACAAATACGAGCATTAGTCGCTACAGATATTGCCGCCAGAGGATTAGATATTGAGTTATTACCTTATGTTATTAATTATGAGTTGCCACAAGTAGCAGAAGATTATGTTCATCGAATTGGTCGAACAGGGCGAGCGCAAAATCAAGGTCAAGCTATATCGCTAGTTTGTATTGATGAACTTCCTCAATTAAAATCAATTGAGAAATTGCTTAGAAAGCCGATTCCAGAAATTTTTACTCAAG
Source organism: Gilliamella sp. A7 (assembly GCF_002142015.1). Lineage (NCBI taxonomy): Bacteria > Pseudomonadati > Pseudomonadota > Gammaproteobacteria > Orbales > Orbaceae > Gilliamella > Gilliamella sp. A7. The sequence continues at coordinate 6,214 of NZ_NASN01000047.1, read as the reverse complement.
GATTTGAAGTCGATCCTAGAATTAAAGCGGAGCCAGTCAAAAAAGCGCCAGCAAAACGTGCTCCAACAAAAAGAAGAAGTGCTGATAAATCTCGAACTTCTAAAAATCATCAGAATAGTATGAAGCAATCCAATCATCATACATATTCTAAAACTAACTAAATTATTTAAAGCAGAAGGATATTATTATGGCTAAGGTTAATCGCAGTCGTCGTTTAAGAAAAAAATTACATATTGAAGAATTTAAAGAGTTAGGTTTTACTGTAAGCTGGTCATTTGACGAAGGGACTAATGAAGAAACCATCGATAACGTTGTCGATCAATTTATCGTTGAAGCGATACAAGCTAATGGTTTGGCTTACGAAGGAAGTGGTTATTTGACTTGGAAGGGGATTATTTGTACCCAGAAATTAGGTAACTGTACTGAAGAAGATCGTGACAATGTCACTAAATGGCTTGAGAGTCATGGTTTAAAAAATGTTAAAACCAGCGCTTTAATCGATATTTGGTGGGATGAATTAGATTTTTAATTCTTTATAACCAGCCAATAAAAATATAGCCACTTATGTGGCTATTTTTATTGATTTTTATGCAGCTTTATTCGATGCCTTGACTTCGCAAGTAATCTTCATAATTACCTGTATAATCAATCACTTTTTCTGGCGTGATTTCAATAATACGGCTAGCCAGTGAGCTGACAAATTCGCGGTCATGCGATACAAAAAATAACGTTCCTTGATAAAGCTCTAATGCCATATTTAATGATTCGATCGATTCCATATCAAGGTGATTAGTCGGTTCATCCATGACAATGATATTTGGTCGTTGCATCATCAATTTGCCAAACAGCATACGGCCTTTTTCACCACCAGATAGGACTTTAACTTGCTTTTTAATATCATCTTGGGAGAACAATAATCGACCTAAAATGCTTCGTACCGCTTGTTCATCATCATTAGGTTGTTTCCATTGACTCATCCATTCAAATACAGTTAAGTCTTGTTCAAACTCATATTCATGATCTTGCGCATAATAACCAATATTGGCATTTTCTGACCATTTAATATCACCTTGTTCTGGTGTTAATTCATTCATCAAGGTTTTGAGTAGGGTTGTTTTACCGATACCGTTAGTCCCTAAAATTGCTACTTTTTCGCCAACTTCGACCATGAGATTAAGATTTTTAAATAAAGGACCATTGTCGAAACCTTTAGTGAAGTTTTCTACCACTAGTGCATTACGAAATAGTTTTTTATCTTGCTCAAAGCGAATAAATGGGTTTTGTCGGCTAGATGCCTTGACTTCTTCCAGTTTTATTTTTTCAATTTGTCTAGCTCGAGATGTTGCTTGTTTTGATTTAGCGGCATTAGCACTAAAGCGACTGACGAAGGATTGTAATTCACTTATTTGTGCTTTCTTTTTCGCATTATCAGCTAATAAACGTTCTCTTGCTTGAGTAGCGGCAGTCATATAATCATCATAATTGCCAGGATAAATACGAAGTTCACCATAATCCATATCGGCCATATGAGTACAGACCATGTTAAGAAAATGGCGATCATGCGATATGATGATCATCGTGCTTTCACGTTCATTTAAGGTATCTTCCAACCAACGGATAGTATCAATATCTAAGTTATTGGTTGGTTCGTCGAGTAATAAAATATCCGGATTCGAAAATAGTGCTTGGGCTAATAATACCCGTAGTTTCCAACCTGGTGCAATTTCGCTCATTAGACCATAATGTTGTTCGATAGGAATACCAACTCCAAGCAATAATTCACCAGCTCTCGCCTCCGCACTATAACCATCCATTTCGGCATATTGGGTCTCTAAATCAGCGACTTTAAAACCGTCTTCCTCACTCATTTCTGCTAACGAGTAAATGCGATCACGCTCTTGCTTGATTTGCCATAATTCTGTATGCCCCATAATTACGGTATCGAGAACAGTAAACTCCTCGAAAGCAAATTGATCTTGGCGTAATTTACCCAGTCTTTCATGTGGATCAAGCGATACATTGCCTGAAGTTGGCACTAAATCGCCACCAATAATTTTCATAAAAGTGGATTTACCACTCCCATTAGCACCAATTAATCCATAACGATTACCATTACCAAATTTGACAGAAATATTTTCAAATAGTGGCTTACTGCCGAATTGCATTGTGATATTATTTGTACTTAACACTAAGCTTTTCTCTCGTTTTTTATACATTTTGCCTTAAAGATATCGATCATTTTAAGCAAAACCGTTGAAATGTGAATTGGCGTACATTATGCCATAAAATGACTTTTTTGAGGATCTTTGATTTGTTAAACTATATGAGTAATCTGTTAGACTATATGTCTTAAGATAGGCTTTATTTATATTACGATTTACTAATTTAGCTAATTAAATTTGTTAAAGATCGCTCTCAAAATTAGATAAGGATATTGCATGAAATCTTATTTCTTCGCTATCATGTTTTTTATGATTGGCAATATTGGTTTATGTGAAGCCACAAATTATAAGAATTTAAAATCTTGGCAATACTATGATCATGAAATTCCCCTAGAAGAAATTAGTGGTGATTCTTGGACATTTGATGATAATCAGATTAGTTGCGATTGGCAGCCAGATAAAGAGGTATATAATTGTCATGTAATTTATTTAAAGTCAAAGAAAAACTTTGATTTTTCAATAGCAATTCCTGATTTCTTAGACAGTACTTCATTCAATGCATATCTATACAAAAGCTCTGCAAATAATTTATTTAACGTGTTTCTTATTGAGGGTGAGTCTGAACGTGGTACAGCTGGTTACTATGTTTTAATCTTTGATAAAACTAAATTGGTTAATCATTTCTACCTTGATTATGGCAGAGCTGGTATCTATTCGTTTGACCAAGCTAAAAAATTATTACAGGATTCTAACGCTACAGATAATGAACAGTTATCAATATTGAATAACTATAGTACTGAAAATTTTGATGAAATTTATATTAATCCAAAATATTTTATTTCAATTTACAGCAAAGATAATAAGTTTTTGTTTAAAATTGCTAGAAAATATATGTGGAATCCTGACGATATTCCAATAACGGATGAAAATAAATATATCTATATTGAAAAAACAATCAATGAATAATTGGGTAAGAAATAATTATTGTCATGGTTGTAATCAATTAACATATCAAAAGGTTTACAACCGATATATGAATTGTTACCATGCCTGACTTTTTATTTTCGGTACAATTTTGCTATGTATTACCTTATTTTTGTCACCATTGTTTGGTCGTTTTCATTTAGTTTTATTGCAGTTTATTTAAGTGGTCAAGTTGATACTTGGTTTGCGGTAGTCATGCGCGTTTTGCTGGCTTTTATTACCTTTATTCCTTTTTTACGTTTTAAAAATGTCTCTGTAAAGCAGATGTTGCTTTTGATGGGAGTAGGCGCATGCCAATTAGGAATTATGTACTTCTTTTATTACAACTCATTCCAATATATTTCGGTACCAGAGGTTCTATTATTTACCATTTCAACACCAATTTATGTCACTATTATTTATGATTTACTGCAAGGGCATCGACTAAGACTTAATTATTTATTAACGGCCATTATAGCGGTAATTGGTGCGGCAATTATCCGTTATGACCACATCAGTCGTGATTTTATCATAGGCTTTTTATTAATTCAGGGTGCCAATATCGTCTTTGCTTTAGGACAAGTCGGCTATAAACGTATTATGGAACTCTATCCATTACCGCAACATCAAGCTTTTGCTTGGGTCTATTTTGGGGCAATAGTTGTAGCAACTATTGGTTGGCTATTATTTGGTAATGCTGACAAACTTCCTACCACTCAATTACAGTGGGGTATTATCATTTGGTTAGGTGTTGTGGCTTCGGGATTATGTTATTTCTTATGGAATTTAGGCGCGACTAAAGTCGATTCTGGTACATTGGCCATTATGAATAATTTGGTTATTCCGGCTGGTATTTTAGTTAATGTTGTTATTTGGCACCAATCAATAGATTGGGGCCGATTCATTATTGGTAGTGCAGTTATTGTTTTTGCTTTGATTTTACACCACAAATTCAAAAATTTTGCGGTGAAATAAGTTTATCTTAAGCAAAAGGTAACTGTAACATTATTGATAGAATTAACGGTGTTGTTATCGATGACAACGCCGTTGATATCAATAAGCTAGATGCGATAGGACCTTGTAAAACCTCAAACTGCCTTGCCATCATATAGCAATTTATGGCTATTGATACTGAACTTAATAATACGATAACTTGTAGCTCTAAAACAGATAATCCTAATAATTTACCAACAATATAAGTCGCAATTGGTAACACAAATAGCTTGATAATACAGATTGCTATAGTGATATGGAGATCATTACGAATTTTATATTCACCCAGCCCCATACCTAATACGATTAATGATAGCGGTGCGGTCATATCACTGACCATTTTGGTCGATTTTTCGATAAACATAGGTAAAGGTATACCGATGTAATTAACCGCTATCCCGACAAATATACCGATGATAATTGGATTTTTGGATACATTTTTAAAGGCTTTAATAAATCCTTTGCTTGAGAGTTTACCCATTTGCACAAATTCAATGGATACCGTTGCTAAAGTCCATAAAATTAAAGCATTAAATATTACGATAATGGCGACTATAGGAATCGCTTTTTCACCCAATAACATATTAATAATTGGAATACCAACAAATACCGTATTTGTGTAAATTCCACCCATAGCAAACATGGTACTTTCAGAACCATTAAGTTTAAAAAATTTAACCGCAATAAAGCAACTCAAGGCAAAAACAATAAATGAGCCACCAAAAAATACTAATAAAAGATTAATATCGATTTCTGAATGTTCAGAAAAGTGGCTCATAATTTGAAAGAGCATGATTGGGAAAGCAATATAAAAAGTGAATTTAGTTACACTGTCGGTTACCGTTTTTTGCCAACGGCCCATTTTTACAGCAATATAACCTAACAAAATTAAGATAAATAAAGGTAAGGTCGTTAAAAATTGCTGCCATAATGTGATTAAAAATTCCATCTTAATATATCTTTCTATGCATGTTTTCTGGTGAAGTACCATTCTAATTCAGTTGAGCGATGAGAATCAAATTGATAGCCATCTAAATTAAAACTTTTAATATCATTACAATTATTAATGTTATTTTTTATAATAAATCGACTCATTAATCCGCGCGCTTTTTTGGCGTAAAAGCTGATCACTTTATAATCATCTTTGCTTTTATCTAAAAATATCGGTTGAATAATTTTGCCATTTAGGTGTTTAACTTGTATAGCTTTAAAGTATTCATTAGAGGCTAAATTAATTAAGGTTGGTTGAGATGATTTTGCTAATTCTTCATTGAGTTTATTGGTTAAGCTTTCTCCCCAAAATTGGTAAAGATTAGTATTGTCACCATTTTTTAACCGGATACCCATTTCTAAACGGTAAGGTTGAATTAAATCAAGTGGTTTTAATAAACCATATAATCCAGACAGAATACGTAAATGCGATTGCGCAAATTGCAAATCACTATCAGTAAAATCTTCAACATGTAGACCTTCGTATACATCGCCTTTAAACGCTAGGATCGCTTGTCTGGCATTTTGTAAATTAAAATCAGAATGCCAATTTTGAAATCTTTCATAATTAACTGCCGCAAGTTTGGGGCTGATAGACATTAATTTAGCTAAATCATCGCTAGTTAGCTTTTTACAAACAGTAATAAGTTGTTTGGTTGAATCTAAACATTCTGGTAGGGTATGGGTTGTAGTGATTAATGGACTTTGATAGTCAAGGGTTTTGGCTGGAGAGATAATAGTTAGCATAAAAAGTGTTACCTATTGTGTTTTGTGCGAATTGGGTTTATTTTACCTGTAATCTTAGCAAATAAGGAGAATAAATATGAATAGTACCAAAAAAGAAATACATGATATTCGATCTTGGGCAAATATTCGTGAAACTTCTATCGAAATTGCCGAGGCTATTTTTGAATTAGCTAATGATGATGAAAAATTAGCAGAACAAATTTGGGAAGAAGGTAGCGATGAAGTATTACAACGCGCTTTCGCTAAAACTAAAGCTGATAAGCTCTTTTGGGGCGAACAGACCATTGAACGTAAAAACGTCTAATCTATATAATAAATCAATAAGTTAACTAAATTTATTGCTATCAATAGTATTGTGG
>NZ_NASN01000046.1:0-20251 GCF_002142015.1 Gilliamella sp. A7 | reverse complement strand
GTATCATGATGATATGAGTAATAATTAAGGTTATTCGTCAATACCTTTAACTTGGGTGTTGTCTTTATTTTAAAATAGCTAATAAGAAAAAAATCTCCAAATTCAATCATATAAAAAAACTATACAACAAAAAGTGAGGAACGGGGTTTTTGAAACCCCGAAACCTTTTATATAAATAATTTTGATTTATATTCGTTATTTATTTTTGATTTTCGGCAGGATTACCAGAATAAGGAAATATATTATTTTTTAAATTGAATGAGAAATCTTTAGTAATGATCTCGCCAATGATTTTGTCGCTATCATAAAGGGCTAATAAAAACTCAGCCATTTGTTCGGCAGAATGATATTTAGCAAAACTTTTATCATAGTCATATTCATCAACATTATTGGCTTTTTTGCCAAATTCTGTTTGTGTTGCCGCTGGAGCAAGTACTTTTGCTCTTAATTGAGCTTTAGCTTGTATCAGTTCTTGGGCAAGTCCTTCAGTGAAAGCATTAACATAAAATTTTGTGGCACAATAGGTAACAGCATTTGGTACAATGGTATAGCCGCCTCGTGATGATATATTAATCAATTGAGTATTTGCTTGATCTTTATATTTACGGACATAAAGCGTTGATAGGATGGTTAATGCTTCAATATTTAAATGCAGCATGGATTCGATTTTTGTTAAATCTTGATCATTTACACTGCCATAATGACCAAAACCAGCATTGTTAATCCAAGTTTCGATAAAATAATTTTCTAATTCATTGAATAAATTGTAATTAGACAGTGTATTGGTTAAATCACAAACTTTTATAATAACTTCGACTTCGGGATTTATTTCTGCTATTTGTTGCTTTAATGATTCTAAATTTTCTTTTCTTCTAGCAATTACTATCAGATTTTTGTTTCTTTTGGCAAATGCGATTGCCGTTGCATAACCTATTCCTGAGCTAGCGCCAGTGATAACGGTATATCTTTTATTTTCCATTTTTAATCCTTTTATTACTTAGATTGGTACCTATCTTTTAATGAGTTGACATCACTAGCTAGTTAGCTGACTTAAAAATCGTTACGCAAACTTAATCAGCAGAACTTTGTTTAATGATGATTGTATGCTCACTAAATTTCCGTATTTAATTGAAGATCTGTATTATATTGATTGATAAAATGACAATAAATAACATCAAAATTGATTTATTAACAACTGAGGGTTACTAATGTGGATCTAGTTAAATGTATGGAAGCATTTGTTATAACAGTAAAAACAGGCTCTTTTGCTGCAACTTCTATTTCATTAAATACCTCCCCACAAATGATTGCTAAATATATTCTTTTTTTAGAAAATTATTTGGGTCTAAAATTGCTTAATCGAACGACCAGATCACAACATCTAACTGAATTTGGCAAACAGTATTATGAAAAATGTTTGTCTATTCTAAGTGAAATTAAAAGTACAAAAACATTAGCCCAGCAATTTAGCCAAGAGCCCAAGGGAAGATTAAGGGTTAGTGCTCCAATTAGTTATGGTCAATTTAATTTGATTCCAGTGATAAGTCGTTTTATGAAATGTTATCCGAAAGTGAATATTGATATGCAATTAAGTGATCGTTATGTCGACTTAGTTAAAGATGATTTTGATGTGGTGTTTCGAATTGGTTCATTAAATGATTCAAGTTTAATTGCGCGTAAACTAGGTGACTTACAGCTGATTTTTGCTGCTTCACCAAGCTATTTAGCTCACAATGGCGTACCATCAATACCTGATGATTTGAAGAAGCATCAATGCTTAATATATCAATATGTCAATCCGACTAAAAAGGATAATTTTTGGCCATTTACTATAAATGGTAAGTTAACTAATATTGCTATTTCTGGCACATTTCAAAGTAATAATACCACCGCATTAGCAGTAGCAGCTATCGAGGGATTAGGTATCACGATGTTACCTGAGTCAGTACTAACTGAGTCTATAAAACAAAGCAAATTAATTCCTATTCTGCAAGATTTTTTACCTCCGCCTAGAGAAGTACACCTTTTGTATACAGCAGATAAGCAAAGGTTACCTAAACTTAATATTTTTATTGAGTTTATGGTTAATGCTATGTCTTGATAAACTTTGCAAAACACTTAGTAATAGAGTTAAATTAGATAAATTAATCACTCAAAATAGAAAAAGCGATCCTTAGATCGCTTTTTCTGTCTAATTTAACTTTATAGTTAATTATTTTATCGTTGCAATAGTACTAACTTCTTTACCTAACATGTTGTTTAAGTAAACTAAATCATTTGCAGTTAAAGTACCAACAGCATATTTCAACTGTAATAAGCTAGTTAAATAGTTGTATTTAGCATCCGATAGATTTCGTTTTGAACTATAAAGTTGTGTGGTGGCATTAAGCACATCAACAATAGTACGTGTTCCTACTTGATAACCAGAAGATGTGGCTTCAAATGAACTTTGTGCAGAAACCACTGCTTGTTGATAAGCTCTAATCGCACTAATTGATGACGAAATATTGTTATAAGATGAACGAACTTGATTGATCACACTACGATTAGTACTTTCAAGCTTTTCACTGAAACTAACAAAGTTCTGTTGTGCTTGTTGCACTTGTGAGACGGTCGCACCACCAGAGAACAGTGGTAAACTTACGCTTATACCAACTTTATTCTCTCCAGAATATTTTTTACCAGCGGTATGTCCTTGATAATGTGTATGGCCATAACTCTCAGATTTATTTAAATTAGTTGATGCATCAAGACTTGCTGTAGGCATAAAACCTGATTGTGCCATTTTTATTTGATCACGAGCAATCTCTTGATTTAACTTCATAGTTAATAAGTTAAGATTGGCGGTTTCAGATTGTTTTAGCAATGTATTAATTTGCGTTGGCGCTTGAGTTTTAAATGTTTTGGTATCAACACTTGCTAGCTTAGAGTAAAAGCGACCACTAACTTGACGCAATGCTTCAATAGCGTTATTTAAGTCATTTAATGCATTAACTTGTTGTGCTTCCGTTAAATCGTAATTTGCTTGTGCATTTTGTACATCTGTAATGGCAACTAAACCAACTTTATGCTGTTGGCGAGTTTGTTGTAATTGACGACCAATTGCTTTTTTCTGAGCATCAATAAAGCTTAACGCATCAAGACATTTAAGTACATTAAAGTAAGCTACAGAAGTGTTTAAAATCAATGTTTGTCCTTGATATTGATAAGAAATATCCGCAATAGTTGCTTGTTTTTTCGTGATATCTAAAGCTTTCCAGTTAGAAAAATTAAAGATACTCTGCGATACAGCTACTTGATATAAATTAGCGCTTTTACTTTTCTTACCGCTGTTCTCTCGACGCCCATGATCTATAGTATAAGAAGCACTTAGGCCAACTTGGGGGAGTAAGCTTGCACGAGAACCTGAAATTGCTGAATAAGCTTTATCTTTTTCAGCCAATGAACTGCGTAAATCTGGATTGGTTTCTTTTGCTTGTTCATAAACTTGAACTAAGTTTTCAGCAAACACAGTTTGACTTAATGCTAAGCCAATTAAAAAGGTTAAAGTTTTTTTCATCAATCTTTCTCTTTAAAAGCAATAAAATAGAATAATATTTTTCAATTGCGTAATTTTAACAGATAATTAGCATATAGAAAGTGCCCATATTGGTTATTCGCACTTTTTATTAAAATTTAGCTTAAAATCGAGAATTTAATATGAAATATAAATCTACCCCAGTAATTTTTAACAAAAAAGATGTGTTTAATTTAACTAAACGAATTTTATATAAAGGTTTTTTCTCGTTGTTTGAATATCGTTTTCAATATCGTAAGTTTGATGGTTCTGTAAGCGAAATGGTTTCGCGTGAAATTCTAGAACGCGGTCATGCTGTGGTGCTTTTAGCTTATGATGATAAACGAGATGAAGTTGTCCTTATAGAACAAATTCGTATCGCAGCTATTGATACTCAAGCTAGCCCATGGATATTAGAATTAATTGCCGGCATGATGGATCATGATAATGAGTCGACTGAAGAAGTAGCAAGACGAGAAGCGCTGGAAGAGGCAGGTATTGTTATTGGACAATGTAAGCCGATCATAAGTTATTTGGCCTCACCAGGTGGCTTAACTGAGCAGTTGCATATTCTGGTTGGTCAAGTTGATTCTTCGACCGCAAAAGGTGTACATGGTTTGGCTGAAGAAAACGAAGATATTAAGGTTCATGTAGTGAGTCGTGAACAAGCTTATAAATGGGTTGAAGATGGAGTAATTAACAATGCTGCATCAATTATTGCACTACAGTGGTTACAACTTAATCATCTAACACTGAAGAATGAGTGGAAATAAGTAGTTTTTTGTTAAACTACGCAATTATTACTTTCCTAAAAATAGAATTTATTTTACAATTTAAGATAACATTATGATTTAAAATGAAAATTGTGATGTTGATCACAATATCAATTCTATTACTGACATGATTTCATATAATAAATGATAGAGGTAGATTTTGGAGTCACTTTTAAAGCTTCAAATACGTAATAAGCATTATGCAAAAATACTGCATATTACCGATACACATCTGTTTGCTGATGATAATGGCGCATTACTAGGCGTTAAGTCAAATGCTAGTTTTTTATCAGTTATTTCTGAAATTAAGCATAGTAAAAAGAAGTTTGATTTGATTGTGGCAACAGGTGATTTTGTCCAAGATGGTGCCAAAAAATCGTATGCACGCTTTGCAGAGCAAATTCAAAAGTTTGCTACACCGTGTGTTTGGTTAGCCGGAAATCATGATAATTATAATTATATGCAAGAGGTATTTTCGAATTATCAACTTGCTGAAAATAAAAGTATATTACTCGGCGATAACTGGTTAATTGTGTTATTAAACAGTCAAGTTGTTGGTCAAGCTTGTGGGATGTTGCCTGAATCTGAATTGCAGTTTTTACAAAATACTTTAACAGCTCATGCCGATAAAAATACCCTAGTATTCTTGCATCATCATCCGATTTCCTCGGGTTGTGATTGGCTGGATGAGCATATTTTAAAAAATAGTTACAAACTCGAAGAAATCATCAAACATCATCCTAATATAAAAGGAGTAGGTTGGGGACATATTCATCAACAACAAGATCATATTTGGCATAATTGTCATGCTTTTTCGACGCCCTCTACATGTTTTCAATTTAAACCGAATTGTAGTGATTTTCAATTATCTAATGAACATGCACCAGGATGGCGAGAAATTATTCTTAATCAAGATGGAACGATTGAATCTAATGTTTTTCGTATTGCAGGTAATCAATTTTTACCTGATATATCACAAAAAGGCTATTAAGAGCTCTTTTGCCAGTTAATTTTCTAAAATTACCTAGAGTAAAGGGGCAAAAAAGTAGAATAATCGTTCAATAACCCGTTGCCAGATTGGTCGTTTCTTCCATTTTTGGATATTAATTTTTTCTGACTGTGATAAATATTGTTTTAATAGCTGTGATAGTGATTTGGCAAATTGAGCGTCATCAATAACAGTAGTGATTTCAAAATTTAACCATAAACTGCGCATATCTAAATTAACGGTTCCAACTAGGCTAAGTTGATTATCAACTAGAACACTTTTTGTATGTAATAAATTATCATTAAATTGATAAAGTTTAACGCCACTACTTAATAATTCCGAAAAGAAAGCGCGACTAGCCCATTTTACCATTAATGAGTCGTTCTTTTTCGGCGTAATGATAATAACCTCAACACCACGTTGGGCGGCAGTGCAGATTGCATGTAAAATATCATCACTAGGTACTAAATAAGGTGTAGTAAAAATAATTTTTTCTTGAGCAGAATAAATTGCTGTCAATAACACTTGATGGATCATGTTTTCGGTATAACCAGGACCAGAAGGAATAAGCTGCATAATATGTTTCTTTTCTTCTGGTGGTTCAGCAAAATCAGTAATTTGTGGTAGAGCTAAATGTTTCCCAGTTTCAAGTTCCCAATCACTCGCGTATATAGCTCCCATTAGGGTGGTAACCGGTCCATTCATTCTGATCATGATATCAACCCATTCTCCAACATGCTTATTTTGTTTAAAGAATCTAGGGTCAACAATATTCATACTTCCGGTATAGGAGATATAATTATCTATAATGGCTACCTTACGGTGTTGACGCAAATCAAGTCGTCTAAACATAAATCTTAACAGATTAACTTGTAACGCCTCGATGATGATGATACCAGCATCACGCATTCTTTGACAGGCTTTCGATCTAATAAAATGTCTACTTCCCGCTGAGTCAATCATTAATCGACAGGTAACGCCTCTTTGAGTGGCTTGTATTAGTGCTTGTTCAACATCATCCGCTTTACCACCTTCATTCCAGATATAAAATACCATTTCTATATTGGAGTTTGCATTATTGATATCTTCAATAAGACGATTGAAAATGGTGTCGGTATCACTTAATAATTCAATATGATTGCCTTTTATACCGTCAAGTCCTGTTTGATGTTTACAAAGTTGAAAAATAGGCTTACTGACTTGACTGACTTTAGCGGTAAAAATATCAGGAAAAGCGCATAATTGCTTAATAAATTTTGTGATCGTTGGGCGCATTTTTTGCGCACGCTTAGCTCGCTGTTGCCCTAAGTGAGTCTCTCCTAAAGCAAAGTAAAGAATAATGCCAATAATAGGTAATATATAAATGACCAACATCCATGCAATTACGTAAGTGGTTGGCCTTCTTTTAAAGACAATACGTAACGTAGTCGCCACAATAAGCAACCAGTAAACGAGAAAAATTAATGTACTCATTAATGCATGGAATGATGTAAATTGCATATTTATTAGCTATAAGTTAAGTTTAATTTGCTAATAGGATCTTTAGTACAATCATAGTGTTGAAATATTTCAGGCAAAGGTTTTGGATTATTATGTTTATCTACAGAAACATAGGTAAAGGTAGCATCGGTGATACGGAAACGCTGAGTAGCAATTTCTGAATCAGTTACTTTTTTAATCCAAACTTCAATCTCGATGGTAATTGAGGTAGTGCCAGTTTTTATACAATGAGCATAACAACATACTACATCGCCAACCATTGCCGGTTTGTGAAAAGTAATACTACTTGCATTAACTGTCACTACTCTTCTTTTGGCAATTTCTTTAGCTAAAATACCACCAGCTAAATCCATTTGTGACATGATCCATCCGCCAAAAATATGGCCATGTGGATTAGTGTCTGCCGGCATAGCTAAGGTTCGTAATACTAATTGTCCTTTAGGGTTGTTATCATTTTGTGTCATGGTCATGTTGATAATACTCCTACCTGTATAATTTTAACTATTGTCAGTAGTTTTACTCATATTTCGGTAAATATAAATTCCCGATATTAAAGACATTATTAATGATACTGCCGGTAAAATAAATACTTTAAAAATCCAGAAGAAGTCATCTGTTGCATAATATGTTGCGATTAAACTGAAAGTCCCACAGGCAATAAAAAATACAATCCATATTAGATTCAACTTATTCCAGACTGTTATATCAAGCTGTATCTCTTTAGCTAACATTTTTTGTATAAGATTTTTCTTGAAAATAAACTGACTAACAGATAAAGCGGTAGCAAATAAAAAGTTAATAATGGTTACTTTCCATTTGATAATATTAGGTTCGCGAGTTAACAATGTCACGCCACCAAAAATCATTACCATCAGATAAGATATCAGCTCAACTTTGTCAATTTTTTTATACATAACAAGAATAATTGAAAAGGATATTGTTGAGGCAATCATTAATGCTTGGACGCCGACAAAAATATCGTAAATTGTTAAAAATATAAAAAATACGATAAGTGGGATAAAATTTAAAAGCTGCTTCATGTGATTATTAACCTGACAGATAAAAGTATGTATTATTCTCAATAAGTAAAAAGCCTATAAAATAGGCTTATTTTTTAGTATGAAGTTCGGGATGAGCTTTACAGTTACCGGCTTTACAATGTCCGTAAAGATATAAGCTATGAAAAGTGAGGGTAACGCCATATTGTTCTGCAATTTCTTTTTGACGTTGATTAATTGTTTCGTCTCGAAATTCAAATACTTCGCCACAATCTAAACAAATTAAATGATCGTGGTGTTTTTGTGAAGCAAGTTCGAAAACAGCTCTGCCACCTTCAAAATTGTGTCGAGTCACAATCCCGGCATCGTCAAATTGATTCAATACTCGATAAACTGTGGCAAGGCCAATTTCTTCGCCCATATCAAGTAATTTTTTATAAAGATCTTCGACAGTAATGTGTTGGCATGAAGGGTCCCGTAATAATTCTAAAATTTTTAATCGTGGTAAGGTAACCTTTAAGCCGGCACTTTTCAGTGCTGCATTATTATCTTTATCATGATTTGTCATATTACATTCCAATTGAGTTGTTTAATAAGACATATTATAAAAATATGTACGGAAAATAAAATAAATCACTTTGATAGATCAAATATTCATTTCAGTTTTTACTTGGTTTACCCAATTATTAATGCGTTCTTCTGTTAATTCTGGTTGACGATCTTCATCAATGGCTAAACCAACAAAATGATTATCATCAACTAAACTTTTCGATGCTTCAAAGCTGTATCCTTCAGTTGACCAATGACCAACAATTTTGGCCCCTTTAGGTTCGATAATATCGCGAATCGTTCCCATCGCATCACAAAAATATTCTGCATAATCTTCTTGGTCGCCACAGCCAAAAATTGCTACAGTTTTACCATTAAAATCAATTTGTTCCAAATTAGGGAAAAAATCGTCCCAATCAGCTTGAGATTCGCCATAATACCAAGTTGGGATACCAAAAAATAAGCAATCATATTTTTCGATATGTTCTTTTGTAGTTTTTGCAATATCGAAAAGATCTGCTTTATCTGTACCTAAAATTTGTTGGATTTGTTTAGCTACATTCTCTGTATTACCGGTGTCACTACCAAAAAAGATTCCAACTTGTGTCATATTTTTACCTTTACTGTTATTACAATATCAATATATCTCTTGAGTATATCATTGTCGGTTATTATCAGCAATAATTCTCAATTACTATAAACATAAGTAATTATTTACTACACAATCTTTGCATCTTGCATTAAAATTAGCCACTATTTTTTGGCAATCAGAGCTTTGGGATTTATTTATGAACCTGCATGAGTATCAATCAAAACACCTATTTAAACAGTATAATTTGCCAGTGCCAGAAGGTTATGTATGTAACTCTATTGATGAAATACAGGATACATTGGCTGAAATTTCTTCGCAAACAACGACCAGTGCTTGGGTGGCAAAATGCCAAGTACATGCTGGGGGACGAGGTAAATCTGGTGGCGTTATTTGTACTAAAGATTTTAATGAAATAAAGCTTTTTGCTGAAAAGTGGCTAGGCCAGTATTTAGTCACTTATCAAACAACATCTGAAGGGCAACCCGTTAATCAAATTTTAATTGAGAAGGCCTCGAATATTGCTAAAGAACTTTATTTAGGTGCAGTAATTGATCGTAGTAGTAAACGTATTGTGGTGATGGCATCGACCGAAGGTGGTGTTGATATTGAAAAAGTTGCTGAAATGTCACCACATTTAATTCATAAGATATCGCTTGATCCATTGACAGGACCATGTGGCTATCAAGGTCGTGAACTCGCATTCAAGCTTGGTCTTAGTGGTAAACTAGTCAATCAATTTGCCAAATTATTTGTCAATTTTGCTAATCTTTTTATCAATAATGACGTTTCATTGGCTGAAGTAAATCCTTTAGTTATTACTGATTCACAAGAATTAATTTGTTTAGATGCTAAAGTTGTTCTGGATGATAATGCTATGTTCAGACATCCTGATTTAGCAATATTAAGAGATACAACCCAAGAAGACGAACGTGAATCAATTGCCGCTAAACAAGGTATTAGCTATGTTTCATTGGAAGGAAATATCGGTTGTATGGTGAATGGTGCCGGCCTTGCGATGGCGACAATGGATATGATCAAACTTTATGGTGGTGAGCCTGCGAACTTTTTAGATGTAGGTGGTGGCACAACCAAAGAGCGGGTAGCTGAAGCATTCAAATTAATTTTATCAGACAAAAATGTTAAAGCCATTTTAGTCAATATTTTTGGTGGTATTGTTCGTTGTGATCTTATTGCTAATGGCATTATTGATGCCATTAAAGAGATTGGTTTGACCGTGCCTGTTGTTGTTCGCCTTGAAGGTAATAATGCTGAGCTAGCAAGAGATATCTTGGCTAAGAGCGAATTAAATGTTATTACAGCAAAAGGATTAGTCGATGCAGCCCAACAAATTGTTGCTGTTGCACAATAATACGATGGGTGGAGAATTATTATTATGTCAATTTTGATTAATAAAGAAACAAAAGTAATTTGTCAGGGATTCACTGGTAGTCAGGGTACTTTCCATTGTGAGCAAGCAATTGCGTATGGTACAAAAATTGTTGGTGGTGTAACGCCGGGGAAGGGCGGTACCATGCATTTAGGCTTACCTGTATTTAATACAGTTAAAGAAGCCATAGCGGCAACTGGTGCAACAGCAACAGTAATTTATGTTCCTGCTGCTTTTGGTAAAGACTCAATTTTAGAAGCAATTGATGCAGGTATTAAACTAATAGTATGTATTACAGAAGGCATTCCAACTTTGGATATGCTTATTGTTAAACAAAAATTAGTCGAAAATGATGTTGTTATGATTGGACCTAATTGTCCTGGTATTATTGTTCCTGATGAGTGCAAAATAGGTATTATGCCAGGACATATTCATTTAGCAGGAAAAGTAGGCATTGTTTCTCGTTCAGGTACTTTGACTTATGAAGCAGTAAAACAAACTACCGATATCGGATTAGGCCAATCAGTGTGTGTAGGAATTGGTGGTGATGCTATCCCGGGTAGTGATTTTATCTCCATCTTAAAATTACTTCAGCAAGACCCTAAGACTGAGGCTATTGTAATGATAGGTGAAATTGGAGGTAGTGCAGAAGAAGAAGCCGCCAATTATATCAAAAAGAATGTTACCAAGCCTGTTATCGCTTATATTGCCGGTGTTTCCGCTCCTGCTGGTAAACGTATGGGCCATGCTGGAGCTATCATTTCAGGAAACAAAGGGACGGCTGCCGATAAAACTAAAGCTTTACAGGCTGCAGGCATCATTGTTGTAAATAGTTTGGCGGAAATTGGTGAAATGGTAAAAAAACATCTTTAGATTCATTTTTTTGACATTCATCAAGTTTTATTCTTAAAATAATACTGTAAAATGCAATAAATAACGACAAAAAATTTGTGGGTATTTAAGGATAAAGGGAGCACGTTATGTTTGATATTGTAGAATTATCAAGACTTCAGTTTGCACTCACCGCAATGTATCATTTTATTTTTGTTCCATTAACGCTGGGTTTGGCTTTTATGCTTGCAATTATGGAAACAGTATATGTGGTTAGTGGCAAGCAAGTTTGGAAAGATATGACTAAATTCTGGGGTAAACTATTCGGTATTAATTTTGCCGTTGGTGTTGCTACCGGTTTAACTATGGAATTTCAATTTGGGACTAACTGGTCTCATTACTCGCATTATGTAGGTGATATATTTGGTGCACCTCTTGCGATTGAAGGGCTAATGGCATTTTTCTTAGAATCAACGATGGTTGGTTTATTCTTTTTTGGCTGGGATAGACTAAGTCGTGGTAAACATTTAATGGTTACTTGGTGTGTGGCCTTTGGTTCCAATTTCTCAGCGCTTTGGATTTTAGTTGCCAATGGTTGGATGCAATTTCCTATCGGTTCAGACTTTAATCCAATTACCTCTCGCATGGAAATGGCCAGTTTCTTTGAATTAATTACTAATACTGTTGCCCAATACAAATTTGTTCACACTGTCGCTGCTGGATACTTAACCGGCGCTATCTTTGTTTTAAGTATAAGCTCATATTATCTATTGAAAAAACGAGATTTGCCTTTTGCCAAACGTTCTTTTGCTGTTGCGGCTGTGTTTGGTTTTATTATGTCAATTGTTGTCGCTATTATGGGAGATGAGGCCGGTCACGAGTTGACAACAGTACAACCTGCAAAACTAGCGGCAATTGAAGGTGAATGGGAAACTCAACCAGCGCCAGCATCATTTAATGTTATCGCTTTTCCTTCACAAGAGAAAAAAGAGAATTTGTTCGCTCTTGAAATTCCTTATGTAATGGGAATCATGACAACTCGTTCATTTGATACGCAAGTTACTGGTTTAAGAGATATCTTAACTAACAATGAAGCTCGAGTTCGTAACGGTATTCAAGCTTATATTAATTTGGAAAAAATTCAGAAAGGTAATCAAGATCCAGCTGTATTAAAAGCCTTTGAAGATCATAAAGTTGATTTAGGCTATGGTTATTTAGTTAAGCGTTATACCGATCGTGATAACTTATCAATTCCTGAAGCGACTGAACAACATATTAAAGCTGCAACCGAAGATTCAATTCCAACTGTATGGCCACTGTTCTGGGCATTTAGAGGCATGGTTGGTTTGGGATTATTAATGATTTTAGGTACTGGGCTTGCTTTATGGACAACCTATAAAGGTCGAATTGGTGAAAAACGATGGTTATATCGTTTACTTCTATTATCGTTACCATTCCCGTGGCTAGCATGTGAATGTGGCTGGTTTGTTGCTGAATATGGTCGTCAACCATGGGCAATTCAAGATATTTTACCAACAGGCGTGGCGAGTTCCTCATTAACAGCGGGTGAGGTTTTATTTACTATGATTCTCATTTGTGGACTCTATACTCTGTTCTTGGTTGCTGAATTGTTCCTGATGTTTAAGTTTGCTCGATTAGGACCAAGTTCATTAGGTACTGGCAACTACCATTATGAAAAAACACAATCAATATCGGAATAAGGCATAGGGAGTATATACAATGATTGATTACGAAATTGTACGCGTCATCTGGTGGGTGTTGATTAGTGTTGTTTTGATCGCTTTTGTTATCACCGATGGCTTCGATATGGGTGTCGGAATTTTGTTACCTTTTATTGGCAAAACCGATACTGAACGTCGAATCATGATAAATGCAATTGCACCGCACTGGGATGGTAACCAAGTTTGGTTAATTACCGGGGGGGCAGGTATTTTTGCGGCATGGCCTACTGCTTATGCGGTATCTTTTTCTGGTTTTTATATTGCGATGATTTTAGTGCTTTGCGCGCTATTTTTTAGACCAATTGGTTTTGATTACCGTAGTAAACTAGAAAATTCTAAATGGCGTAGTATGTGGGATATCGCAATCTTTTTTGGTAGTTTTGTGCCCGCACTTGTTTTCGGGGTCGCATTTGGAAATTTATTAGAAGGTGTGCCATTTAGATTGGATATCAGTCAGCGTTCTTTTTATGATGGTTCGTTCTTTGGATTACTAAATCCATTTGCAATACTAGCTGGTATTGTGAGCTTGATCTTAATCGTAGCTCATGGTGGTGCTTGGTTACAAATGAAAACTTCTGGTGAGCTTTATTTAAGAGCAAGAAAGGCAACACAAATAGCAAGTTTGGTTATGCTAATTGCCTTTGTATTGGCTGGAGTTTGGGTTGCATTCGGTATTCATGGTTATGAAATTACGAGTGCTATAGATCATAATGGTGCATCAAATCCATTAACTAAAACTGTATCAACAAATTCTTCATGGCTAAAAAATTTCATGAATTATCCTATTTTATGGGTTGTTCCTGCATTAGGTGTTTTATTACCATTATTAACTGTTTTCTTTTCTAGTCTGAATAAAAATGGATTAGTGTTTTTATCTTCTTCATTAACTATTGTTTGTGTATTGTTTACCTATGGTATAGCAACATTCCCATTCATTATGCCATCAAGCATTATGCCAAATGCTAGTTTAACGATTTGGGACGCAACTTCTAGCCAATTAACACTTAATATTATGTTTGGTGTTGTGGTAATCTTTTTACCACTCATTCTTTTCTACACGATCTGGTCTTACATTAAAATGTTTGGACGTTTGGACAAAAACCATATTGAAAATAATAAACATTCACTTTATTAAGGATTAATTATGTATTACGTTTTATGGTTCATTGGAGTAATTGCTGCATGTATGCTAGCTGTTGTTACTGGACTTTGGGTTGAACATTCTAGTAATGAAAACGAAACTAATAAATAAAATATCAAAAAAATGACTGATATAAAGGGTGGCAATTGCCACCTTTTTACTTATAAACTTGAATAAAATATAAATAATTTACAAATGATAATTGTTTTCATTTAACTATTTTTATATCATAGTGCAGCGAATTTCATATTCAGATATAATAGGCTATTTTTTTAGCCTAAATTAAATCGAACAATATGAAACAATTCAATTGGAATGCAAGAGTCTATTATGAGGACACTGATGCTGGTGGAGTAGTTTATCATGCTCGGTATCTTGCTTTTTTTGAACGAGCTAGAACAGAAATGCTAAGACAGCTTGATATTAGTCAACAAAAGTTACTGCAAGAAGGTATTGCATTTGTTGTTAAAAAGATGGATATTAGCTACGACTTTCCAGCACGTTTAGATGACATGCTAACTATCAGCACTAAGGTTGAGCAAATTCGTAAGGCGTCTATTATTTTTAAACAGACAATTTTAAACCAAAATAAGCAAATTATCAGCAGCGCTGATGTAGTGATTGCTTGTGTCAATATGACTAAAATGAAGCCATGTGCGCTTCCTAAGTCATTAGTTTTGGAGTTTATTTAAGTGGAAAATCTGAATATTATCGATCTATTTTTACAAGCCGGATTTTTAGTACAAGGTGTTATGCTAGTGTTACTAATGTTTTCTGTAATGTCTTGGGCTATTATTTTTCAACGTAGCAGAATTTTAAGCAAAGCTAAAAAACAAGTTGAGCAATTTGACAATAGTTTTTGGTCTGCTGATGATCTAAATGTGCTCTTTGATAAAGCAAAATTCAATAAAGAAGAGATCTATGGTACAGAACATATTTTCTATTCGGGATTTAAAGAATTTTCTCGTTTATATCAAATTAACCCAAATATGCCAGAAGCAGCATTAGATGGTGCCTCTCGTTCGATGCGTTTAGCGATGAATCGCGAATTAGATAATTTAGAATTGCATATACCTTTTTTAGGTACGGTTGGATCGATTAGTCCATATATAGGTTTATTTGGTACGGTTTGGGGTATTATGCATGCATTTATTTCACTTGGAGCTGTAAAACAAGCTACGTTACAAATGGTAGCCCCAGGTATTGCTGAAGCGTTAATTGCGACAGCTATTGGGTTATTTGCGGCTATTCCTGCTGTACTAGCTTATAATCGATTGTCGTTAAGAGTAAGTCGAATGGAACAAAGTTATTTAAATTTTATTGATGAATTTTCTTCAATTTTACAACGTCAAGCAGTAGCAGTTAGGAAATAATTATGAGCAGACGTTCACGTTATTCAACCAAATCAGAGATCAATATTGTACCTTTGTTAGATGTATTACTGGTATTAGTATTGATTTTTATGGCCACAGCGCCAATAATAAGTCAAAGTGTTGAAGTTGACCTTCCTGAAGCAACAGAATCAAAAACTGTTTCTCCTTCTGATAACAAACCTATAATTATCGAAGTGTCGGGTGTAGGCGTTTATGCAATTATTATTGATCAAAATCGACAATCGAATATACCTCAAGAACAAATTGTTGCAGAAGTTAAGCAGCAAATGTCACTTAATGATAAAGCTGTTTTTTTAGTTGGCGGTGCGAAACAAGTTCCTTATGAAGAGATTATAAAGGCTTTAAATTTGCTTCAATCAGCAGGTGTAAAATCTGTTGGCTTGATGACTCAACCAATTTAATCAATTAATTATTAAAATATAAATGTCAGCAATGTCTAATAAGTCAAACTCAAAATTAAGTTTACCAATTGTCATTTCCATTATTTTTCATGGCATATTAATTATTGTCTTGGGATATAAGTTTGTAAGTGATACAGGTGAAAATTATGGTAGTATCAATGGCAACTCTATTGATGCCATCATGATTGATCCATCGGTTATGACTGAACAATATCAAAGACAATTGCAGGCAAAAACTAGTCAACAAAAAGCAGATCAAAAGAGTCAAGAACAACTAGATAAGCAAATAAAAGAACTCACTGAAAAAGCAGCTGCAGATAAAGCTGCAGCAGAAAAAGCCGCCGCTGAAAAGGCTGCAGCAGAAAAAGCCGCTGCTGAAAAAGCCGCAGCAGAAAAAGCCGCCGCTGAAAAGGCTGCAGCAGAAAAAGCCGCTGCTGATAAAGCTGCAGCAGAAAAAGCCGCCGCTGAAAAGGCTGCAGCAGAAAAAGCCGCCGCTGAAAAGGCTGCAGCAGAAAAAGCAGCTGCAGATAAAGCTGCAGCAGAAAAAGCCGCCGCTGAAAAGGCTGCAGCAGAAAAAGCCACTGCTGAGAAAACTGCAGCAGAAAAAGCAGCTGCAGATAAAGCTGCAGCAGAAAAAGCCGCTGCTGAAAAGGCTGCAGCAGAAAAAGCCGCAGCCGCAAAAAAAGAGAAGCAGAAAGCCGCACAAGCTAAAAAAGATAAAGCTCTCAACGATCTTTTGGGTGGGCTTACCTCCGGAACCCCAAGTTCAGGAGGTGCTGCCAGCCGTAAAGGTGTATCCGATGGAGAATTGAATAAATATAAATCATTAGTGAGAAATACAATAAGTAATAGGTTTCACAACCCATTAAATGTTTATCGAGGCAAAACTTGTGAATTGCAAATTAAGATAGCACCTGATGGGCTTGTGATTAGTGTTATCTCAAAAGGTGGTGATGCAGATCTATGTAGAGAAGCCATCATTGCGACTAAATTAAAGGAACTACCAAAACCAGCTAAAAATTTGTACAATGAAGTAGAAACCATGATTATCGAATTCCAACCATAATAAGAAAACAATTAGCTACTTGATTTTTATATTATATTTTTATTATACCATTCATTAATAAATAAATATTCCGCATCTTGATAATCAGATATTGAAAATTTACTAATCATCCCAATATATTCTCTATTCATTCCGAATTAAGTTTTTATGTAAAAGAAGGAGCAGAATATGACAACAATTGTCAGTCTTCGTCGTGAAGGTCAAGTCGTTATTGGTGGCGATGGACAAGTTACATTAGGTGAGCGTATTATTATGAAAGGTAATGCTCGAAAAGTTCGCCGATTGTATAACAATAAAGTGATTGCAGGATTTGCGGGAGGCACTGCCGATGCTTTTACTCTGTTTGAACTGTTTGAGAGAAAGCTAGAAATGCACCAAGGTCACCTAACTAAAGCTGCTGTGGAATTGGCCAAAGATTGGCGAACAGATAGAATGCTTCGTAAATTAGAAGCACTACTTGCCGTTGCAGATGAAAGCGCATCATTGATTATTACGGGTACTGGTGATGTTATTCAACCAGAAGATGATCTTATCGCAATAGGATCCGGTGGCCCATATGCTCAAGCTGCAGCACGAGCTTTATTAGATAATACTTCATTATCAGCACATGATATTGTGCAAAAATCTCTATCAATAGCAGGCGATATTTGTGTTTACACAAATAACTTCCAAACTATTGAAGAGCTTAATTACTAATTAATCTGATTTAAGAGAAATACTACTATGTCTGAAATGACTCCTCGCGAAATTGTAAGCGAACTAAACCAACATATTATTGGACAAGATAAAGCAAAACGTTCTGTTGCCATTGCTTTACGTAATCGCTGGCGTCGTATGCAACTTGATGAAGCATTACGTCATGAAGTTACGCCAAAAAATATTCTTATGATCGGCCCTACAGGGGTAGGTAAAACTGAAATTGCTAGACGATTAGCTAAATTAGCTCATGCACCTTTTATTAAAGTAGAAGCTACTAAATTTACTGAAGTTGGTTATGTCGGTAAAGAAGTTGACTCAATTATTCGAGATCTTACTGACTCTGCTGTGAAAATGATTCGCCAAGAAGCTATCGAAAGAAATCGTAATCGAGCTGAAGAACTAGCTGAAGAGCGCATTTTAGATGTGCTTGTTCCACCAGCTAAAGATGGTTGGGGGCAAGTTGAAAATAATAATGATTCAACAGCTAGACAAGCATTTAGAAAAAAATTACGTGAAGGTGCGCTTGACGATAAAGAAATTGAAATTGAAGTAGCTGGTGTCAATATTGGTGTTGAAATTATGGCTCCTCCAGGTATGGAAGAAATGACTAACCAACTACAGTCTATGTTTCAAAATTTAGGTGGCCAAAAAACTAAAGCGCGTAAAATGAAGATCAAAGATGCATTCAAACAGCTAATTGAAGAAGAAGCTGCGAAGTTGGTTAATCCTGATGATCTTAAACATGAAGCCATTGAAGC
The DNA here is from genome assembly GCF_002142015.1 of Gilliamella sp. A7. Lineage (NCBI taxonomy): Bacteria > Pseudomonadati > Pseudomonadota > Gammaproteobacteria > Orbales > Orbaceae > Gilliamella > Gilliamella sp. A7. The sequence goes on along the minus strand of NZ_NASN01000046.1, from coordinate 1,876 downwards.
TGTAGAGCAAAATGGGATTGTATTTATCGATGAGATCGATAAAGTGTGTAAACGAGGTAATTCGTCTGGACCTGATGTTTCTCGCGAAGGTGTGCAACGTGATTTACTACCACTTGTTGAAGGTTGTACTGTTTCAACCAAACATGGATCAGTAAAAACCGATCATATTTTATTTATTGCATCGGGTGCGTTCCAAACTGCTAATCCATCAGATTTAATTCCTGAGTTGCAAGGACGTTTACCAATTCGTGTTGAATTACAAGCATTAACAAGCGAAGATTTTGAACGAATTCTAACTGAACCAAATGCATCATTGACAGTCCAATATAAAGCATTAATGGCAACTGAAGGTGTTAATATTGACTTTACACCAGATGGTATCCGTAAAATTGCTGAATCTGCTTGGCAAGTTAATGAACAAAATGAAAATATTGGTGCTCGCCGTTTGCATACAGTGCTTGAACGTTTAATGGAAGATGTCTCTTTCGAAGCTAGTGAATTGGGTGGTCAAACTATCACAATTGACGCTAAATATGTTAGTGATCATCTGGATAAACTTGTTGCAGATGAAGATTTGAGCAAGTTCATTTTATAAGAAAGATATTGTTAAATTAAAAGGTGAGTTAAATAACTCACCTTTTTTATATCTATTATTTAGTTAATGAGAAATTTATTTCTTTAGTAATCCGCCTAATATATCGGCTGCTTTAGATTTTAATTTGTCTTTGTCTTTGTCTTTGTCTTTGCGATTTTCTAATTTATCACGTAGTTTATCTAAACGCTGTTGTAATTTATCGCTAAACACATCAGACAATATTTGGGCGATATCTAATTGATAATGTAAATTAGAAAATTGGCCATATATACGTAGCGGTATTGTAACTTTTTGTAGTTTGGCAATGGTTTCGCTTTTATTATTCCAGCCACTTAGTATTTTTACATTCATATTCACATCTAAATCATGTTTAAGCATTCCCACTTTTCCTGAACCATCTATAATATCTAAGGTTTCAGAATTGGCGTTTAGCGAACTAAGTTGAATATTACCTTGATTTAAATAAGCATTGGTAGTGATTTTATGAAATTCAGTATATTTTTTACGATTTTCAGCATTTACCTTACCATTGCCGTATTTGGCGGCTGCCGTTTCGATAATGTTCTGAATATTGATATTATTTAATTTAGCATTGGTAATGACGATATTAGTATTACCTTTTAGATTTTCTAATAATTTAGTCGTTGATAATGTATTGGTTTCTAATGTGCCAAAGGCATTAAAAATGCCATCTAGATCATACGCCATATCCATTTGTGTAAAAAATGAATTTAAATTGATATTACTTATCTTGGTATTTAACTTAACTTGAGGTGTTTTTTGTTTACCATTAGCTGTACCTGTGGCAGTTAATTGCCCATTAGCAAACTTAAAGCTTAGATCTTTTAAATTAGCAATTCCATTTTGAATATTAACATCAATATTCATATTACTAAGTATAATTTTATTTGCCTTAATTTCTTTAATGTTTATAGTTGCTTTTCCATCAAATGAATTAAGCATACTTAACTCATTATTATTTTTGGCAACATTAGAAACAACCGGTGAAGTTTGTTGGACTGTAGTCTTCTTATCTGATTTTTTATCTTTTTGTAAAAAAGGTGTTAAATCTAATTTATTTGAATTTAATTGTAAATCGACATATGGTTTATTATCAAAACGAGTATTGATTTTACTGGTAAATTTATTGTCATTTATCGAAAAAACTAAGTTTTGGCTATTTAATTGCATAGGGCTTTGCTGATAATTAAAAACACCAGTTGCGCTTCCCTTGAGTGCATTCTCTGAACTAGCTATACCATTATAGGTGTAATCTAATTT